>JALYWY010000426.1 GCA_030852475.1 Actinomycetota bacterium
GCATCGCCGCCGGCCGCGGCGCCCCACCCCGGCCGAGGCTGAGGCTGCGGACCTCGGCGGCCAGGCGTTCGTTGGCGCGCAGGAGCTCCTCGACCCGCTCGTCCGGGTACTCCGAGCCGCTCATGCCGAGACCTCCGCGGTCCAGCGAACGTCGCCGAGGATCATCTGTTCCCCCGATTCGCGCCAGCTGCGGTCCTGCAGCTCCTGGGAATGACCGCGGATCAGCGAGTCATCCAGGACGCGGTAGCGGGCGAGCCGCTCCGGGATCACGGCGCCGTAGAGACCGCGGCGGCGCATCCAGCGATAGAGCGCCCAGTCGGAGTGCATCGATCCTTCCGGGTGGAACTCGAAGCCGAGCTCGGTGAAGACGCGGCGCGGGAGCATCGCCAGGGTGTCCCCGTCCCAGTTCTCGGAGTCGTCGCTCAGCACCGAGTTGCCGAGCGGGGCGAAGCCGGGGTGGGCCGAGGTATCGCGGCCGGCGGAATCGATCATCCGCAGCCAGCAGGTGACGTAGGTGAGGTCGGGGTGGCGGCGCAGGACCGCCACCGCCCGCTCGACGAAGCTCGGCTCGAGGACGTTGTCGGCGTCGAGCATGACCACGTACTCACCCGCCGCCACCCTGGCGCCGAAGGTGCGGGCGACCCCCTCGCCGCGATTGACCTGGGTCAGCACCCGCACCCGGGGGTCCGCGGCGAGCTCGTCGAGCACCGCGTCGGCGGGCTCGAAGGAGCCGTCGTTGACCACCAGCACCTCGACCCGCGGGTAGGTCTGCGCCAGCAGCGAGGAAACCGCCTCGGAGACGTAGTCGGAGGCCCGGTGGTAGGGAACGATGCCGGTGACCAGCGGCTGCTCTTCGACCCGCGTGACCTGGGGGGCCGGGCGCGTGCCCAGCAGCTCGTCGTAGGCGTCGAGCGTCCGCTCCGGGTCGGTCAGCTCCCGGGCCCGCCGCTGCGGCCCCTCGCCGGCGCGCACCCGCTCGAGCTCCTCGCGGTCCGCCTCGAGCCGGGAGAGGGCGCTGGCGAGGGCGATCGGGCCGACGTCGGCGGCGAGCCAGCCGCTGCCGTCGGCGACCGTCTCCACCAGGTCTCCCACCGGCGTCGCCAGCACCGGAACGCCGGCCGCCATCGCGGCCAGGGCAAGGCCGGCGGAGACCTCGACCCGGGCCGGCACGACCAGCAGGTCGGCCTCGGCGAGCCGCTCCGCCAGAAGCGAATCCGAAAGCCCTTCCTCGAACTCGAGGCTCGAGCGCCCGTCGGCCATCGCTTCGGCCGTTTCCCGCACCGACTGCCCCATCACCGCCGTCCGGGTGTCGCGGCCGACCAGGGTCAGCGACCAGCTCTCGGGGGGCAGCGAGTGGCACGCTTCGACCAGGTCGAGGGCGCCGGTGGAGCGGCGCAGATCGCCGGCGAAGAGCAGCCGCAGGGGGCCTTCGCGCTTGCCGGCCGTATCCACAACCGGGGCCGGAAGCTCGAACGGCGGCCTGATCCGCACACCGGGCGGTAGGTCGGCCTCGCCGTAGTAGCGCCGGTAGAGGTCCAGGCAGTCGCCGCCCGACCAGAGCAGCCGGTCGGCGAGCCGCAGCTGCTCGCGCTCCAGCTCCGCGAGGCGGCTGTTGGCAGGCACGTGCAGGAGGCCGTCGTGGAGGTTGCGCAGCTCGGTCGTCGGCGAGATCCTGACCCCGACGGTGGTCTGCGCGAGCAGCGGGTCGCCACCCCTCCTCGCCTGCAGCGGGACCAGGCCGTGGGCGCGGAAGTCGCAGACCTCGAGGTAGTCGGGGCCCCGATCGCCGTAGAGGCGCCGCAACGTCTCCATCGCCGCCGTCGAGTGGCGGTGGTCCTCGCAGGCGAACTTCAGCGGCCGCAGATCCTCCGGCAGGGTCGCGTAGACCTCGCGGAAGCCGGCGCTCGGCGGCGGTTGCGGCGGCTCGTCCTCATGGCCGCTGTGGATCAGCGTCACCTCGTGACGCCGCGAGAGGAGACTCGCGAGGAGCCGCGGCGAGTGCCCCGGCGAGCCGGCGGCATTTGGACTCGGAGCGATAAAACAAACCCGCATGTAGGCCTAGCCTTTCAATCCCAGCCAGCGCCGGGCTGCCTGGACGTCTCCGTCCCGTCGCAGCTGCCGCCTCTCGCGCAGCAGCGCCGGCAGCCAGCGCAGGGCTGCGAGCTTGCCGCGGAGCGTCGCCCACAGCCGGCGCTCCCGCGCCGCCCGGACCAGCGCCCCGATCTCGACCGCGAGGATCAGCGGCAGCGTCAGGGCCGGCACGAACTTGACCTGGGTGGCGATGCGGTTGCGCGCCACCAGGCGGGCGTTTTCGGCGCTGGGACGGGAGAAGCCCGCCTGCCAGGAGGCGTTGCCGACATGCCAGGCGACGGCCTCGGGGACGTAGCCGAAGCGCCAGCCGGCGATCCTCGCGCGGACGTTGAGGTCGACGTCCTCGTAGAAGGCGAAGTAGCGCTCGTCGTAGCCGCCGAGGTCGTCGAACAGCTGCCGTCGCAGCAGGCAGGCGGCGCCGCAGACGCCGAAGATCTCCCGCTCCGTGGCGCTGAGGGGGCCCTGCGCCTCCCCCGCCCCCTCCTCCAGCGCCCGCCCGTCCCTGGTCAGGGCCATCCCGGCGCTGTAGACGCGGGCGGTGGCAACGTCCATCTCCCGCCCCTCCTCCAGCTGCAGGATGCGCGGCTGCACGCCGCCCAGGCTCGGATCGGAGGCAAGGCGCCTCGCGAGGGCGCCGATGCAACCCGGCTCGAGCACCGCGTCGGCGTTGAGGACCAGCACGGCGGCGGCGCGGACGCGGCTGACGCCGAGGTTGACGGCGGCGGCGAAGCCGGTGTTGCGGGGGAGCGCGACGTGCTCGACGCCCCGTTCCCGGAGCAGCGCCACCGAGCCGTCGCTGGAGCCGTTGTCGACCACGAACAGCTCGACCTCGGCCTCCTGGGCGGCGATCGAGTCGAGGCACCGCGGCAGCAGCTGGGCGGAGTTCCAGCTCGGGATCACCACCGCGACCGGTTGCGTCGAGTCCAAGGTCCCTACCTTGACAGCCGCCGCTATCGTGCGCGCCGATGGCGCTCCGCGACAGGGCCGAGGACGGCCGCCGGCTGCTCGACCGTTACTTGTTCCTGGAGCCCGCACCCCCGGCGGCCGGGCCCGCGCGCTGGGAAAAAGCGGGGCTGATCGTGGCGCTGCTGGCGCTCGGGGTCATCCTCCAGCTGGCCCGGATCGGCTGGACCGGCTCGCTCGACGCGCTCTGGGCCGAGGACGGTCCGATCTTCGTCCAGGGGGCCCTGGCCGAGAGCCTTTGGGACGCCGTCGGCGCCGAATACTCCGGCTACCTGGTCCTGGTCCCGCGGCTGATCGGCGAGCTCGCGACCCTGGTGCCGCTGGAGAGCGCCGCGGCGGCCGTCTCGATCCTCTCCGCCCTCCTAGTCGCGCTCAGCGGCCTCGCCGTCTGGTACGCCGCCGCCGGCCACATCCCCGACCCCTACCTGCGCGGCGCCCTGGTGCTGGCGACGGTGCTTACCCCGGTCGGGGGGCTGGAGACGATGGATTCCGCCTCGTACGCGTCCTGGTACATGCTCTTCGCCGCCTTCTGGGTCCTGCTCTGGCGGCCGCGCACGCTCGCCGGCGCGATCTGCGGCGGCCTGCTGATCGCGGCCACGGTCCTCAGCAATCCCGGCGGTTGGTTCCTGCTGCCGCTGGCGGCGCTGCGGGCGCTGGCGATCCGCGACCGGCGCGACGCGACGATCGTCGGCGCCTACTTCGCCGCCTCGGCCGTGCAGCTGGTGGCGATGCTGCGAAGCAGCTACGAACCGGGGGACCCGATCTGGAGCGGCGACGTCTGGACGGTGCTGCTGCAGCGGGTGGTCGACGGGGCCGTCTTCGGGCTCAGGATCGGCGCCGGCGCCTGGGAGCAGCTCGGCTGGCCGTTCCTGATCGCCCTGACCGTCGGCGTGGTCGTCGCCTTCGTCCTCGGCCTCCGGCGCGGCGACGGGCGCGCCCGCGCGTTCGCCCTCATAGCGCTGCCGACGGCGATCGGGATGTTCCTCATCTCCGTCTACCAGCGCGCCGTGGCGCCGGCGATGGTCTGGCCCGAGGGATTCTCCAGCGGCAACGGCGGCCGCTACGCGATCGTCCCGGTCCTGCTCGTCATCAGCGCCGCGATGGTGATCGCCTGCCGCCAGCGCCCGCGGTCCGGCGGCGCCCCAGGCTGGCCGCGGCTGGCGATCCTCGGCCTCGTCGTCGTCTCCACCGCCGTCTCCTACCCCGCCGGCGACACCGCCGTCCGCGGCACGCCGGGGTGGGACGAGGCGCTCGACGCCGCCACCGCCACCTGCGCCAGCGAGCCGATCGGGGTCGTCGCCGTTCCTACCTCGCCGCCGGGGTTCCAGATGACCGTCTCGTGCTCGGAACTGCTGTCGGATTCGACCAGCCCCCCGCAACGGTAGGCTGATTCCCGTCTTTTACAGGCGCCATGTCCGCTGAAAACGCCATCGCACACCGAGCCCCGGCGGACTCCCTGCCGCCACCGCCCGCCCAGGGAGATCCGCTGGCGATCCAGGTCGAGGGCCTGAGCAAGACGTTCCGGATCCCGACCCACCGCGTCGACTCGCTGAAGGAGCGGGCCGTGCGGCCGTTCTCCAGCCCCGAGCACCGCGAGCTGCACGCCCTGCGCGGGGTCTCCTTCGAGATCCGCCAGGGCGAGTTCTTCGGCATCGTCGGCCGCAACGGCTCCGGCAAGAGCACCCTGCTGAAGCTGCTCGCGAGCATCTACCGCGCCGACGCCGGCACGATCAGGATCGCCGGCCGCCTCGCCCCCTTCATCGAGCTCGGGGTCGGCTTCAACCACGATCTCACCGCCCGCGAAAACGTCCTCCTCAACGGCGTGATGATGGGTCTGACGCCGAAGGAGGTGCGGCGGCGGCTGGACGCGATCATCGAGTTCGCCGAGCTCGAGGAATTCGCCGACCTGAAGCTGAAGAACTACTCGTCGGGGATGCTGGTCCGCCTCGCCTTCTCGGTGATGATGCAGGCCGACGCCGACGTGCTCCTGATCGACGAGGTGCTGGCGGTCGGCGACGCCTCCTTCCAGCAGAAGTGCGCCGACGCCTTCCACGAGATGAAAGCCCGCGGCAAGACGATCGTCCTCGTCACCCACGAGATGGCCACGGTCGAGGACTACTGCCACCGGGCGATGCTGATCAGCGACGGGCTGATCCAGTCGCTCGGGGATCCCGGCGAGATCGGCCGCGAGTACCTGCGCCTCAACTTCGAAGAGGAGAGCGACGGGGCCGCCGAGGAGCAATCGGAGAGCGAGGAGGTCGCGATCCTCGACATCCGCCTCGAGGACGACAAGGGGGCCCGGTCGAGCCGGCTCGAGCACGGCGAGCCGATCCGCATCGCCCTCGAGCTCGAGGTGAAACGCGACCTGCCCGGGCTCGACGTCGGCTTCCTCCTCGCCAACGCCGACGGGGTCGGCGTCTTCAACTTCGGGATCCCGGTCGGCGAGGCCGAGGGGGAAAGGGCGGTCGTGGCGGGGCAGCGGGTGACCGTCCGGGCCGAGCTCGAGAACTCCCTCGCCGCCGGCCGCTACTTCGTCCACTGCGGCATCAACCGCGCCTTCGAAGGGGGGATAGCCCTCTACGTCCAGAACGCGCTCGACTTCCTCGTCTTCGGCGGCCCGCAGACGCGGGGCGTCGTCTACCCCGCGGTGGAGATCGAGGCCGCGGTCGGGAAGGGCGAGGAGCGATGAGCGTCGACGCCGAACGCACCCCGCTGCCGCTGCGCGAGGTGAGCGGCCCCTCCGCCCTCGGCGGCGGGCGGCGGCGGTTCTTCGACCTGCTCTGGCTGCTGTCGGTGACCGAGTTCAAGCGAACCTACTTCGGCACCGTCTTCGGCTACCTCTGGTCCCTGGTCCGCCCGCTGATGCTGTTCGCGGTCCTCCTCTTCGTCTTCACCCAGGTCTTCAGGATCGGCGCCCAGCTCGACAACTACCCGGTGCTGCTGCTGCTCGGGATCGTCCTCTTCACCTTCTTCCAGGAAGCGACGACGAACGCCGTCACCTCCGTCGCCGCCCAGGAGGGGGTGGTCCGCAAGACCCAGTTCCCGCGGCTGGTGATCCCGCTCTCGACCGTGCTCACGGCGGCTTTCAACTTCGGCCTCAACCTGGTCGTGGTCTTCGTCTTCATCCTCGCCTGGGGCGTCGACCCGACCTGGACCTGGCTGCTCTTCCCGGTCGCGATGTTCTTCCTCTTCGTGCTGACGACGGCGGTCAGCATGCTGCTCTCGGTCCTCTACGTCCGCTTCCGCGACGTCGCGATCATCTGGACCGTGCTCGCCCAGATGCTGTTTTACGCGACGCCGATCCTCTACCCGCTGGGCAAGTACGGGCTGGAAAACGAGTCGATCGAACAGGGGCTGATGATCAGCCCGCTGGCGGTGATCTTCGAGCAGGTCCGGGTCTGGGTGCTGGAACCCGACGCGCCCACCGCCGCCGAGGCCGCCGGCGGCGCCGTCCACCTGCTGCCCGCGCTCGCGATCTTCGTCGCGATCTGCGTCCTCTCCGTCTGGATCTTCAGTCGGGAAGCGCCGCGGATCGCCGAGGAGCTCTAGTCAGGCTCCAGTCGCCGCGCAGCGCCAGCGCCAGGAAGCCGGCGAGGGCGACCGCGGCGATCAGCGCGGCCCAGAAGGAGAAGCTGCTTTCCGGGAGCGGGTCGAGGACGGGCGCGTAGATCGCCAGCATCAGCGCCCCCCCGAGGAAGGTGAGGACGATCGCGAAGCGCGGCAGGACGGCGCGCAGGCCGGCGACGCAGGCGGCGTAGGCGAGGATCGGCAGCATGTAGCTGCTGACGTGGAGGACCGTCCGCGAGGGGAGGTCGCCGAAGGCGAGCAGGCCCCAGGCCAGGCAGCCGACCACGACCACGGCGAAGCCGATCAGCGCGAAGGACCAGTCCTCGGGTCTCTGCCGCCCCCGCCGCCACCCGAAGAGCATCGCCAGCGGAGCGAGCAGGAGCAGGCCGAGCGAGGGGAAGAAGTCGAAGAAGAGGACGTTGCGGACCTCCCGCACCGCGGGTTCGAGTTCGCCGTCGCCGACGTAGGTGCCGGCGCGGTCGAGCGCTTCCCAGGCCGGGCCGCCGCCGAGCATCGTCACGTAGTTCTGGCCCTTGTTGTGGATCGCGCCGCCGAAGCCGGCCTCGCTGTATGAGTCGATGATCGTCTCCAGCGTCCCCCGGTCGTCGATTTCGGTCACCCCCGCCAGCGACCACTTCAGGAGCCGGTCGCCGGGCGGCTGGCCGTATTTCTGGTAGGCCGACCACGGCGCCATCACGACGACCATGACCAGCGCCGCAACCCCGATCCAGCGCCAGCTCGGCAGGCCGCGCAGGGCGGCGACGAGGGCGAGCGGGATCACCCCGAAGACGCTGGAGCCGTGCCCCATCATCGCCAGCGCCAGCAGGACCCCGATCAGCGCCGCCGCCCAGCGGTTCGAGCGCACCTCCTCCCAGAGCGGCGTGATGATCAGCGCCGCGGCGCCGAGCAGCATCGCCGCCGGCAGCAGCTTCGGCCAGACGTAGAAGCCGTTGACGAGGACCAGGGAGCTGAGCAGGACCGCGATCATGATCAGGCCCCGGGTCAGCCTGTCCACGCGCGCCGCCGCCAGGACGGCCCAGAGGCCGATGATCCAGAGCTGCTGCAGGATCACCCCGAGCACCTGGTAGTTGAGGGCCGGCAGGTCGATCGCCAGCGGCCGCTGGGCGAGGACGAAACCGATCTGCAGCGGCGGCCGGTCGCTGGCGAGCCAGTCGGGCGGGTAGATCGGATCGCCGGCGGAGCCGTGGATGTAGAACCACTCGGAGAAGAAGCGGGGCAGGTCGCTGTCGGAGGGCAGCGGCCCGTAGAACCTGGCGGTGGCCGACTCGACCGGGAACGAGGTGTCGCCGTGGACGAAGCCGAGGAAGAGGATGAAGGCGGAGCCGAACGCCCAGAGCAGCAACGGCGTCGCCAGCTCGCGCAGCAGCCCCCGGTCGATCTGCCCGCCGTGGAGCGACCAGCCCGCGAGCATGATCGAGCCGAAGAGGAAGAAGAAGGTGAAGCTCTGGCCGACGGTGCGGTCCCAGTAGTAGGCCCAGAAGGCGACCATCGCCACCACCCCGGTGGCCGCCAGGCCGATCGCCAGCAGCACCGGCACCTGCCGCACCCCGCGCCGCGCGCAGTAGAGGCTCGCCGCCACCCCCGGCAGCGCCGTGAGGACGAGATGGAACACGAGCTGGAGTCCTAGTTCCCCCTGCACCGGCGGCAGGATCGCAGATCGTCCGTAAGTAGACTCGCCTCGATGTCAGACCGCGAGGAGCTGTTGCGGGAGCTCGAGCGTCGCGACGAGGAGATCCTCAGGCTGCGCGACCTCCTGCTTGCCAAGGACGTCGAGCTCGGCGAGGCGCTGGGACGCCAGCGGGAGCTCGAGGAGCTCTTCCACGGGCTCTTCACGGTTGCGGCGCGGGTTCAGGCGCGTGTTCCGATCTTGAAAGGGGTCATTCGAGCGGTATTTCGACTCGCGCGCGAGGTCGGTCGCAGGCTCCTGGGCCGGCGAGGGCGCGACGGTGGCTGAGCCCCGCTTCTCCGTTGTAACCCCGGTCTACGACCCTCCCGACGACGTCCTCCGGGCGATGCTGAAGTCTGTCCGCCGGCAGACCTTCGACGACTGGGAGCTCTGCTTGGTCGACGATTGCTCGCCGCGACCGGAGACCGGGCGGATGCTCGAACGGGCCGCCGCCGAAGACCAGCGGATCCGCTTCCAGCGGCGCGAGGAGAACGGCGGCATCGTCGCCGCCTCCAACGACGCCCTGGCGATGGCGCGCGGGGAGTTCGTCGCCCTGCTCGACCACGACGACGAGCTCCACCCCGACGCCCTCGCCCTCGTCGACGAGGCGCTGCAGGGCGAGCCGGAGGCCGACTACGTCTACACCGACGAGGACAAGATCGACCGCGAGGGCCACCACTCCGGGCCCTTCTTCAAGCCCGACTGGTCGCCGGAGCGGATGCGGACGCAGATGTACACCTGCCACCTCAGCGTCCTGCGCCGCTCGCTGGTCGAGGAGGTCGGCGGGTTCGACCCCGAGTTCAACGGCTCCCAGGACTGGGACCTGGTCCTGAAGGTCACCGAGCGGGCGCGGGCGGTGCTGCACGTGCCCCGCGTCCTCTACCACTGGCGGATGCTCGAGGCCTCCACCGCGGGCAGCGGCGAAGCCGCCAAGCCCTGGGCCTTCGAGGCGGGGAAGCGAGCCGTCCAGGCCCACTGCGACCGCATCGGCCTCGCCGCCGAGGTCGAGCGGGACCCCGCCGACCCGGGCGTCTACCACCTGCGCCCGCGGTTGCGGGACCAGCCCCTGATCAGCATCGTCATCCCCACCGCCGGCGGCGGCAGGGAAGTCCGCTACGAGCAGACGGTCCTCGTCACCCACTGCGTGCGCAGCATCGTCGAGCGCTCCAGCTACGAGAACTACGAGATCGTCTGCGTCGCCGACACCTCGGTCGACGCCGAGGTCCTCCGCGAGCTGGAATCGATCGCGGGAGATCGCCTCCGCCTCGTCCCCTACGACCGGCCCTTCAACTTCTCCGAGAAGATCAACGCCGGCGCGGCGGCCAGCCGCGGCGACCACCTGCTCCTGCTCAACGACGACATCGAGGTCGCCACCCCCGACTGGCTGGAGCGGATGGTGATGTACTCGAGCCTCGAGGGGATCGGCGCCGTCGGCGGCAAACTGGTCCTCCAGGATGGCCGCCTCCAGCATGTAGGGGTGCGGTTCGAGAACGGCCTGCCGGGCCACCCTTTCCACGGCTACCGCGGCGACTACAAGGGCTACGGCAACGCCGTCGTGATCGCCCAGAACTGCCTGGCCGTGACCGCCGCCTGCCTGATGACCCGCCGCGAGCTGTTCGAGCGGGTGGGCGGGATGACCCCCGACTTCGCCGTCAACTACAACGACGTCGACTACTGCCTCAAGCTCCACGAGCTCGGCAAGCGGGCCGTCTACGACCCCGATCTGCTGATGATCCACTTCGAGTCCTCGAGCCGCACCAAGGACGTCGAGGAGTGGGAGAAAGAGCTGCTGAAGCAAAGGTGGTTACCGTTCACCGCCGTCGACCCCTACTCGAACCCGAACCTGCGCCACGAGATGCCGCGCCTGACCTCGCCCTTCGCCTGGGCGCTGCGCAGGCCGCCTCGACTGCGGCGCCGCCGACCGAAAGGACAGCTGGTCTCCCAGTGAACTACGAGCGCCTCTACTCATTCCGCTTCCGCGACATCGACCAGGAGGGGCGGATCGCCGTCTGGAAGCAGATCGCCCCCCACGTCCACGGCCTGATGGGAGGACCGCAGAAGGTGCTGGACCCGGCCGCGGGACGCGGCGAGTTCATCGGTTCGATCCCGGCGCGGGAGACCTGGGCGGTCGACGCGGTCGCCTACGACGAGGCCTCCTACAAGCCGGACACGAAAGTCGTCACCGCCTCGATCATGGACGCCGAGCTGCCGCAGTCGCACTTCGACGGCGTCTACGTCTCCAACTTCCTCGAGCACCTCTACGACCAGGAGGCGATCGCCTCGTTCCTGGAAAAGATGCACGGGGCGATGGAGCCGGGCGGCCGGATCGCGATCATGGGGCCTAACTACCGCTACTGCTCCGACGAGTACTGGGACTGCGCCGACCACTACGTGGCGCTGACCCACGTGGCGATCGAAGAGCACCTCTACGCGGCCGGCTTCGAGCTGGACAGGGTCATCCCCCGCTACCTGCCCTACTCCTTCCGCGGCATCCTCCCGCCCTCCCCCCAGCTGACCCGGCTCTACCTGAAGATGCCGCCGGCCTGGAGGGTGCTGGGGAAGCAGTTCCTCGTCATCGGGCGCAAGTAGCCAGGTACTACTCAGTTATTCTGCGACAGGTGTCGAACGCCCGACTCCCCAAGGGCCGTGCGGCCAGGGACGGGCAGGGGCCCCGCGCCCTCCTCATCGGCTGCGGTTTTATCGGCTCCCATGTGGTCGAAGAGCTGGCCAGGGCCTCCCGCCCGCCGGTCGTGCTCACCCGCTCGCGCCCGGCGAGCGCGGTGGCGAGCCTGATTCCGGAGGGTGACCTGCATCTCGGCGACGCCCAGGATCAGGAGGTCCTCGAGCGCGCCCTGGAGGGCGTCGGCCACGTCGTCTTCACCGCCGGCGGGCTACTGCCGGCGGCCTCCGAGGAAGACCCGAAGCGCGACGAACGCCTCACCCTCGAACCGGTCCGCGCGGTCCTCGCCGCGCTCGCCGAGCGCCCGGGCGTCACCCTCACCTACCTCTCCTCCGGCGGGACCATCTACGGCGAGCCGGACGAGGTGCCGATCAGCGAGGACGCCCCGACCGACCCGCGCGGGGTCTATGGCCGGCTCCACCTGATCTGCGAGAAGGAGGTGCTGGCGGCCCACCGCGAGCGCGGCCTCGACGTTCGGATCCTGCGCTGCGCGACGGTCTACGGCGAGCACCAGCTCCCGGACCGGGGACAGGGAGCGATCGTCACCTTCCTGCACCGGATCGAGAAGGGCGAGAAAGTGCGCCTGTTCGGGGACGCCGTCCGCGACTACGTCTACGCCGGGGACGTCGCCGAGGTGATCGTGCGGCTGCTGGATTGCGACGAGGTGCCGCCGGTCCTCAACCTGGGGTCCGGCGAAGGAACCTCGCTGAACGAGCTGCTGGCCCTGGCCGAGAAGGAGGTGGGTCGCCCGGCGAAGGTGGAACGCCATCCCCGCCGCGACTTCGAAGTCCGCCGCGTGGTCCTGGACACGACGCGGCTGCGCAGCCTGATCGAGTTCGAGCCGACGCCGCTGGAGGCGGGGATCTCCCGCACCCACTGCTGGCTGACCTCCGGCGTCGTGGAGAAGGTATGAGGCCGAAAAGCGGGCGTCTCAACGGCCTGCTCTGGCGGCTGACGGCGATGCGCCGCCTCTGGGCCCCCGGCGCGCAGCCGTCGATGCCGTTCCTCGCCAACGAGTCGGTGCCGAGCGCGCCGGTGGGCCACATCGAGCCGATGCCATCCAAAATAGGTCGGGGCTCCATGGGGGTCAGGGGCTGGGTCCTCTTCCCCGCCGAGGCGACCGACCGGGTCGAGATCTCCCTCGGGGGCAAGCCGCTCGGCAGAGCACGGCTCGGGGTGGCCCGGGTGGACGTGGGAGAGGAGTGGGAATCGCCGCTCGCCGCCATCTCCGGCTTCGAACTGAACGCGGACCTGAGCGATTGGGACGGGCCCGACGGGCCGACCACGGTCGCCGCCGAGGCGATCAGCCTCTCGGGTGAGCGGCACCGGCTCGAGCCGGTGCCGGTGACGGTCTCCGGCGAGCCGCCGGCGAAGGCGAAGCTGCCGCCTCCGGCCCCCGTCGAGATCGACCCGTCCACGCCTCGCCCGCGGGTCCTCGTCTTCACCCATCAACTCGGGCTGGGGGGCGCCCAGCTCTACCTGCTCGACCTGCTCAGGGAGATAAGCCGCACCGGCTCCGCCGGCTTCGTCGTCGTCAGCGCCCTGGACGGGCCCGTGCGCAAGGACCTGGAAGCGATGGGGATTCCCGTCCACGTCACCAGCCCGATCCCCTCCGACGACCTCGGCTCGCACCTCGGTCGGATCGAGGAGCTGGCGGGGTGGGCCGAGGGGCGCGAATTCGACGCGGTCTTCATCAATACCGCCACCACCCTCGCCTCTCCCGGCGCCGAGGTCGCCGATCGTCTCGACCTGCCGGTCGTCTGGGCGATCCACGAGAGCTTCCCGCCCTCCTTCCTCTTCGACCACATGATCCCGGAGGTGCGGGAGCGGCATGACCGGGCGTTGCAGAGGTCTTCCTTCCTCGTCTTCGAGGCGGAGGCGACCAAGCGCATCTTCGAGCCGATCGCCGGCTCCGCCGCCTGCGTGATGCTGCCCTACGGCCTCGACCTGGAGCCGATCGACGCGGCGCGGAAGGAGTTCGACCGCGCGGCAGCTCGCCGCGAGCACGGCATCCCCGAGGACGCCCGGGCGATCGTCTGCATCGGTACCGTCGAGCCACGCAAGGCGCAGGCGCTGCTGGCGCAGGCGTTCGACCAGATCGCCGCTCGCCGCCCGGATGCCCACCTCTACTTCGTCGGCGGGCGCAAGGACCACGACTCCGAAGCGCTGCGCCGCTACATCGCCTCCTCCCCGAATCGCGACCGCATCGAGCTGATTCCCCTGACCCCCGACGTCCAGCCGTGGTACGGGATGGCGGACATCCTCGTCTCCGCCTCCGACGTCGAGTCGCTGCCGCGCACGGTCCTGGAGGCGATGGCCTGGGAAACGCCGGTGCTGGCCACCGACGTCTTCGGCCTGCCGGAGCTGATCACCGACGGCGAGACCGGCTGGCTCTGCGAAGCCCGGGACCTGGAGGCGCTGGCGGGCGGACTCGACCACGCCCTCGATGCGAACCCCGAGGAACGCGCCGCGATCGCCCGCGCCGCCCGATCCCTGGTCGAGGAGCGCCATTCGCTCGAGCGCTACGGAAGCGAGATCGCCAAGCTGCTCTCCAGTTCAGCAAAACATGTTGAAACGCCTTAGCGCTGCCCAGCGCTGGGGGCTGGTCGTCGGGATCTTCGCCCTGATCCTGGCCGCCCTCAACCTCTGGTGGGTTTTCCGCTACAGGGACGGCTACCCGTTCGACATCGACGAGGCTGGCTATACGGCGTTCGGCCTCGTCGACTACCTAGCGCTCGATTACGGAGGAATCGACGCTTGGTGGGACGCGATCCAGGGACAGCCGACCTTCGCCCCGCTGATACCCGCCTTGACCTCGATCCTCGTCTGGATCCATCCGGGCGTCCTCAACGGATTCGCCGTCCTGACTGGGTTCATGGTTCTGCTGGTGTTGGCGACTTACGGGATCGGGCTGCGGCTCGCCGGTCCCAAGCTGGGAGCTCTCGCCGCGCTGGCGACGGCCACCCTGCCCGGCACCTTCATCTTCTCGCGGGAGTACACCTTTGCCCTGCCGGTCGCAGCTCTGCTTGCCAGCGCCGTCTACGCGTTGCTGCGCAGCGACGGGTTGCGATCGCGCTGGTGGTCGATCCTCTGCGGCCTGGCCCTTGGCCTGATGCTGCTTTCGAGGACGATGGCGATTGTCTTCGTCCCCGCCGTCCTCGCCGCAGCGGTCCCCGCCATGGTGATCCGGTCGCAGAATGACCTCGGTCGCCGGCTCATCAACGGCTTGCTTCTCATCATCACCACGGTTGCCGTGGCGGCAACCTGGTACGCCCGGAACTTGGGCTCGGTGTTCGACTACCTGACCGACTATGGATACGGCAAGCAGGCGAGGTTCTACGGCGAGCAACACGGCCTTGTCTCATGGGGGCGGTTCCGGTCGGTGGGGGAACGCATCGTGGGAGAAGACCTTTTCCTTCCCCTCGCCCTCCTCATCCTGGCCGCACTGACCGCCCTGCTGGTGGTCGTTGTCAAGCAGCTCGCGCCCCGAGATACCCGCAACGAAAGGCTTCGATCTCTGGCGGCGTCCGACGCGATGATCCCGGCCCTTGTCGTCATCCTCGGTTATGCGGCGCTGATGAGCTCCCGCAACGGCGGCAACGGCTTCACGATCCCGCTCAGCGTCCTGCTGCCACCACTTGCGGTACTGGCCCTGCGCCGCTTCCCCGCCGCGGCCTTCCCCGCACTGGCGGCCTTCGGGCTCATCGCCGCTCTAAACACGGTCTCCACCGCGACCATCTGGTCCACGGCTTCACACACTCGAAGCGCTTCGATTCCCGGCTTCTCCAACTCGTTCCCGGTGACCAAAGGGGTGCCTAAATCCGTCTTCGCCCTTCGAGCGCAGATCGACGGTCCGGAAACCGTCTTCGGCGAGCGGGACGAGAAATGGCTGGAAACGAACGAAAGGGTCGCAGAGAGACTGCGGCGGCTATATGGGCCAGAGGGAGAAGCGCCCATCGTCGCCTTCGCCTCCCGCAATCGGGTCGTCAGCTCGAACGCCGTTCAATTGGCGGCGTTGCTCAAATACAAAGAAGGCATGCCGCTGATCCAGCTGGAAGCCGAACCCAACAACACCGTCGCCAACTACATGAGCCAGTTGAGCGATCCGGACTTCGGAGAAGCGACCGTGATGATCAGCATCGTGCCCAACACGGATGACTTCCCCCCCCTGGTAAGTCAGCGCAAAGCCGCGATAGCCGCTCGCCGAATTGGCTTGGTGAAGGTGGAGAGGCTGCGGCTCCCAGACGGCCGCAGCCTCTATCTATGGGGCAAAGCCCCTACCAGCCGGTAGTCAGACCCACCGTATCTCCCCCGCTTCCATCCCAATCACCTGCGATTGGGGTGAACTGAGACCCTCCATACTGGAAGGAGATGTTCGAGCCGGTGCCGCTGTTGACGTTGCGCAGGACCCAGTTGCCGGCGTTGGGTTCATAGAGCCCGACCGTGGTCGTGCCGTTGCCGTCCCAGTCGCCGACCACGGGTTTGAACACTGGCCCTCCGTATTGGAAGGTGAAGTCTGCGGCTCCTTCGCTGTTGGAGTTGCGCAGTTTCCAGATGCCGGTGACTGGATCGTAGACACCTGGCGTGACCGTCCCATCACCGTTCCAGTCCCCATTTACAGCTATTTCGCTGGGCAGTCCGAACCGAAAGGTCGTGTAGCTACCGCTACCGCTATTGGAGTTATTCAGAATCCATTCGAGCTCTGAACTCGCGTTAGGATCCGTGAGCCCCACGGTATCTCCCCCACTCCCGTCCCAGTCGCCTGCGATTGGGGTGAACTGCGAGCCTCCTTATTGGAAGGAGATGTTCGAGCCGGTGCCGCTGTTGACGTTGCGCAGGACCCAGTTGCCGGCGTTGGGTTCATAGAGCCCGACCGTGGCCGTGCCGTTGCCGTCCCAGTCGCCGACCACGGGTTTGAACGGCCCGCCTCCGAATTGAAAGGCGACATCGGCAGGACCTTCGCTGTTGGAGTTGCGCAGCTTCCAGATGCCGGTGACTGGATCGTATACACCTGGCGTGACCGTCCCATCACCGTTCCAGTCGCCGCTGACGGGCGTATCTCCCGGGAGACCGAACCAAAAAGTCGTGCTTTTACCCGTAGAGCCGTTGGAGCCGTTGATGATCCACTTCAGCCCCGTCGTGAAGGTCCGGTCCTGGCCGTAGCTCGTACCCCCTGCATTCACAGCGACGACGCGGTAATGATAATGCGTTTTGGGTTGGAGTTCATTAATCGGCCCGCTTACAGACACCGGATTGCGACCTTGTCCAGCAGCTAACTCTGAGCTTTTTTTCCCGTAGGCCCTCGTAGGTCCATATTCGAAATAGTAGGTCGTCGCAGCGCCTTCCGGGTCGATGGTCGCCCGGAGCGTGGCGGACGTCTCAGTGATATTTGAGGCTGCCTCAGTAGTAACTACCGGAGGTACTGGCGGAGTGGTAAATGATGCTCCCTGGCCCCAGGCATTGCTGAGACTGTTGTTCGCCGTGACGCGGTATTGATAGGTCGTAGCAGGCTCCAACCCGGTGAGGGTAGGTGAGACGGAGACAAATCCCTGGCCCGCGCCGGCGCCTGCCGGACCCCACAGGTTCGTGTAGGCGCCTTGACCGTACTCGACGTAATAGTTGCTGGACAACCCGCGTGGATTCACTTGCCCTGAAATGGTGGCGGAGTTCGGTTGTATGCTGGTAGGCGCCCCGGTTACCGCTTCAGGAGCTCCGGGACCCGCGATGTTTACACCAAGTTCCGCAGATGCAGCCATGATGTCGCTGAACAGAACCCAGGTGTAACACTGATTGCCGACGCCGCCAGAGAGAATTCCTAGAGCAATGTTGTTGGCAAAGAATGGACCGCCGCTGTCACCATCACCAACGCACAGATCTTTGCCGAACACTTCAAACATACCGTTAACTTTTTCTTTGCCGTTCCAGTCGTATTCCGCTGAGACATTTTCTGCAATGACGATGCCACAGGAGGTGTCGCTACCGGCCCCGGTGTGGCAAAGCGTCTGCCCTACGTAGCTTTTTGCTTCACCGACTACGGGATAATCGTGCACTCCCCAATCTGGGAGTCCTAGAATCGTCGGCCAAGGTGCGACATCCCAAAAGTTCCCCGTCGCGTCTATCTTCGCCCAGTCCTTGCCCGGCCAGTGCCACTGACTAGTAGTACCAACAGAGCCGCGGCCTAGGGTGGTGTGGCTGGCCATCCAATGCCAACCGACCGCACCCGTGTAAACATCTTTGACGCAATGCCCCGCAGTGAGAACGTACTTCCTGCCATCCCAGCCGTTTGCGCGAAAAGCGGCCGTACAAGTCCCGAGGACTTCACTATTTGGGTCAGGAGCAGCAGTCTCCCATATTTGCTGGCCCCCCCGAAATGGTCGGTCACAAACATTGTTTCTCAACGTACACGCAGCAGCTCGCATTTTGAATGCTTCATCTGGGCGCTTCTCGATCTCTACTTTTACGCTGACAGTGTTCACAATTCTTCGAATCTTTGCCAGCGTAGACGGGTCAATGCTCTCAGGAACGGAAACAGTGATCGCATTGTGCGTGGGGTCAATGGCGGTACGCAGGGCGCCGCCTGCAAAGAGTCCGCCCAAGGCGTCATCCAGGCTCCCTTGGGCGGCTGCCAGCTCGGCATGACTGAAGTCCACCGTTTCGGTTCGATAGTGGCCCGCGAGAGAGGCAGCGGCGAACTCCTCGGCAACAGAAGCCCTGCGTTCTTGAGCTACGAACGGCGTCTTCGCCGCACTCGCAGCGATGGGCACGACGAACTGCCCAACCTGATTGTCGAACCACACCCCTGCGTAAGACCCCTCAAGGTCTTCCTTCAGCTGGCTAACGATGTCGACCTTCGTCCCCCGACGCTGGGTCACAATATTGGCTTCGGCCTGTGCGGCTGACACGCCGAAGGCGGCACGCACTGCCTGAACTTCCTCAGCGACAGCTTGGCCAGGGGGCTCCGAGGGAGACGAAGCCGAGGGCGAGAGGGCACCAGGAACCTGGGTCTCACTCCCCGGATCAGCACTTTCAGCACTTGCAAATGCGGGAGACCAAGACGCGATCGCCATGATGATTGCCCAAGTCAAGGCAGCTCGCCAGCAATTCACCTTCGTCACGCTTCCTCCTAGCTGAGAACCAACTGGAAGTTGACCCCGTAGAACGACAAAGAGGGCTGGAATCCGGTGAATGAGGTTGATTCGAAGCGTGGTGACGTACATCAGCTGGCAGGTCCCCTCTGGCTCATGATGGCTATTGAACTGGCCGCCCGAATCGGGCGTACCAAACGGCGGGAAGTCTGCTCAGGTTTCAGAGGGGGTGTCAACTCATTTTCCTGATGAATTCGTACCTACTTTCCTGATGTTTGCTTTTCCTATTCGGCCATCAATGTTGACAAGATGACCAGTAGCGATCCATTTGTTCGCTCTAGGCTTGGACAATAGGCCGATGAGGTCAGTGAGCCACCTATACAAGGCGACCATAAAGCGACTAGGCCTACAACCGGGTTTCCTGTTCTTAATCTTCGGATCGTCGAAGATATTCCTACTTATCTAAGGGAAATGTGGACTGCTCGAAGGAGTCGGCCGCGTCCATTAGTTCCCCTAACGACATGGAGAAACCTCCAGCTATGCGTCGCATACTGCCAATCGAGGGGTCGTAGTCTCCACTCTCGATACGCGAAAGCCACGATGGCGACATACCGATGCTCTCAGCAAACTCCTCTTGGCTCATTTCTCCTATGTCCTTGCGAAGCGCCCTGACGGCTTCACCAAGCCCCCTCTGAGGTTCATATGGAGGCCGATTAGCGATTGGAGCCCGCCATCGCCGCGATTGTGCCGCACTCGCAGACGGCAGAGCGGCCCAGAACGTCTTCACGCGCAAGCCGCAGCTCCTGGGCCTCTCCCTCGCCCAACTGCCTCTCCCCCCAGCGCAGATCGTCCAGCACAAAGGTCAACTCCTCGCAGGTCTGCCGCCCCAACCAGTCGGCCTTCTCGTATCTGCCGTGAACGGCAGCGAGATAGGAATCATCGGCGACGCTGAGGAAGTCGAGTGTCGGCTCGTAGAGGAGGTTTCGCTGTCTCCCCGAGATGTTGATGCCGCTGCTCACTCTGCCCCGTGTCCCGGCACTAGACCCACCAGCTGCAGTTGCCGTAGGTGGTAGTTCACCTGGGAGAGGGACGGCGTCTTCTCCATGTCCGCCAATTGGCTTTGGAGGTCTCTGGGCGCCAGGGAACGATCCCGGTCTCGTTCGTAGAGCTCCCAGATGCGAAGGCGGATCG
>JALYWY010000007.1 GCA_030852475.1 Actinomycetota bacterium
CGGTCCTGGTCGACAACGACGTCAACATCATGGCCCTGGGCGAGCACTGGAGCCACTGGCGCGAGGTCGAGCACCTGCTCTTCGTCAAGGTCGGGACCGGGATCGGCTGCGGGATCGTCGTCGACGGGCGCATCCACCGCGGCGCCGACGGCGCCGCCGGCGACATCGGCCACGTCCGCATCCCGGTCGACGAGGACCACGAGGACGTCACCTGCAGTTGCGGCAACGTCAACTGCCTCGAGGCGCTGGCCGGCGGCGGCGCGATGGCGAGGAAGCTGAGCGCCGAGGGGATCGATGTCGACAACTCCCGCGCCCTGGTCGAGCTGACCCGCGCCGGCCTTCCCGCCGCCGTCCAGCTCGTCCGCCACTCCGGCCGCCTGATCGGCGAGGTCCTCGCCGCCGCGGTCAACTTCTACAACCCCTCGGTGATCGTGATCGGCGGCGACGTCGCCGACGCCCAGGAGCAGCTCCTCGCCAGCATCCGCGAGGTCGTCTACCAGCGCTCCCTCCCCCTCGCCACCCGCCACCTCCGCATCGTCCGCAGCCCCCTCGAGGACCGCGCCGGCGTGATCGGCGCCGCCGCGATGGTCACCGAGCGCGTGCTGGCGCTCGACTCAGAGTTCGGCCGCTTCAGTCGCGCTTAGGCAGATGCGGGCTACTGCGTCGCCGTGTCGCCGCTGAGTAGGCAGCGGCCGTACTGGGGGTAGGTGCCGCGGTAGCCGCGGGCGCGGGCGATCGGACGAAGGAGGCCGAAGAGCGCCGACTGGACGAAGGCGGGCGGGCGGCGCAGGACGAGAACGTCGCGGAACTCGGTCGCGAACATCGCCAACTGCAACGGGTCAGGGACCCCCTTGGCGTTGGTATGGCCATCGCGGGCGAGCCCGAAGAGAGTCTCGATCATCTGCATGAAGCGCACGCCGTCGGAGACCCATACGCGCGCCACGGCCTCCTCATCGTCGCTGGCGTTCCACCAGTCGTGCCAGTGACCGCGCGGTATCTCGACCACCTCCCCTGGACCGGCGATCGACTTCGAGCCGTCGAGGCGGAAGGCGATCCGCCCCTGCTGGACGGTGAAGCGCTCGTCGAAGTTCCGGTGGATGTGTTCACCGACCACCGCGCCGCCCGGCTGCACGTAGAGGTCGGCCTCCAACGATCGATCGGAGCCTTCCCAGGGAGCCTTGACGAGCACGCCGCGCTCGCCCGTGCAGGGGTTCTCCAGCGCTTCGCCGACCCGGAAGGGCTCCGTCGCCGGCTCGAGGGTCGATGGATGGCTCATGCCGACACCGTATCGCTGCAGTGCGTTAGCTCACAGTCGCGGCAACCGCGAACGGGCTAGGTTCGGGGGAACCCCGAGAGGCAGGAGGCCCGATGAGTCCACGTTCCGCCCTACCACCCGGCCCGTCGCTGCCGGCGGCGCTGCAGATGGTCGGCTTCTGGACCAGGCCCCTGGCCTTCATGGACAGCTGCCGCGAGCGCTACGGCAAGCGGTTCACGATCCGGCTGCCGTTCACGCCGCCGTTCGTGATGATCGCCGACCCGGAGCAGGTGAAACAGATCTTCACCTCCCCGCCCGACGTCCTCCATCCCGGCGAGGGGGCGAAAGTGCTGGAACCGATCGTCGGCCGCAACTCGGTGATCCTGCTCGACGAGGAGGCCCACATGGGGCAGCGGAAGCTGATGCTGCCCGCCTTCCACGGCGAGCGGATGGAGCGGCTGACCGGGCTGATGGAGGAGGTGACCGCCGAGGAGGTGGCGGCGATCCCGCGCGGCGTGCCGCTCGCCATGCACCCGCGGATGCAGGACCTGACCCTGAAGATCATCCTCCGCGCCGTCTTCGGCCTCGATCCCGGCGCCCGCTTCGACGCGCTGCGGCAGCGGCTGGGGGCGATGCTCGAGTTCGGCGACAAGCCGATCAGCCTGATGCCGCCCAAGGCGGACTCCGTCGTGGCGAAAGTCGCCGAACGGGTCGGCCCCTTCGCCCAGTTCGTGCGGATCCAGGAAGAGGTAGACGAGATCCTCTTCGCCCTGATCGAGGAGCGGCGGGCCGAGGGCGCCGACCGGGCCGACGTCCTCGCGATGCTGCTGGAAGCGACCCACGAGGACGGCTCGCCGATGAGCGAGCAGGAGATCCGCGACGAGCTCCTCACCCTCCTCGTCGCCGGCCACGAGACGACCGCGACCACCCTCGCCTGGGCCTTCGAGCGCCTCCTCCGCGAGCCCGAGGTGCTCGCGCGCCTGGTCGCCGAGATCGACGCCGGTGAGGAGGCCTACGTCACCGCGACGATCCAGGAGACCCTCCGCGACCGCCCCGTCCTCCCCAACGCAGCGCCGCGCTACATCGCCAAGGAGGTGACGATCGGCGACTGGACCTACCGACCCGGCGCCTGCCTCGTCGCCAACAGCTACCTGATCCACCACGACCCCGAGATCTACCCCGACCCCCACGCCTTCCGCCCCGAGCGCTTCCTCGACCAGAACCCCGGCACCTACACCTGGATCCCCTTCGGCTGCGGCCGCCGCCGCTGCCTCGGCGCCAGCTTCGCGATGCTGGAGATGAAAGTGGTCCTCAAGGCCCTGCTCGGCAGCTGCGAGCTCCACGACTCGGGCGACGGCGTCGAGGTGGCCCAGCGCCGCAACATCGCCGTGCGGCCGGCGCGCGGCGGGCGCGTCGTGGTGGCGGAGCGGGAGCGGGTTGCCAACACCGGTTTCGCTCAATCAAGAAAGCCGGAGAGCGCCGCAAGCGCCACCTGAACGCCGGGAAGAACAGCAGCCGCGTCCTCGTACCGCTCGTCGCCTGGTTCGAGTCGGGTGCCGGGCTTGGCACCGTGATTTTTCCTTCGCAGCTCCCCGACCTTCAGGAAAGCACCGGATACGACTCGCCATAGGTCGGGCGACTTGACCTGCGCAAAAGAGCCTCGGTGTTCAAACCACACACCGTTGGACAACACCCGTTCCGGATCGGCGACCCACCGCAGTTCTTCCAGGGAATCCTCGATGAAGATCCTCGCCTCCTCCAGCTCCAGGGAGAGAAGACGCGCCGAGCGCCGAACCTCTGCTTTTTCTCGATTTTTGCCAAGCAGATAGTCCCCGAGACCGGCGGCGATGGCCCCCAGCAACACCCCGACAAGTCCGAATATCGCCTCGCTCATCACCTACGCACCTTGCGGTGCTTGCGCTTCGAGCATTTAGAGGTGCTCGGCCCTCCTTGCCGATTTCGAGATTTGCTCTTGGCGGAGGCGCGATGCTTGCGTTTCGAGCGCTTGCATTTTCCCCGCTTCTTCCCCGGAGCAGGCGCAGACGTCGGCCCCGCTGCCGGAGGAGGCGCTGAAATCGAGGGCAGGCCCGGCGTCGTCGGTGACTCGGGCTCGGGCTCAGGCTCGATTTCGGGTTCGGGTTCGGGTTCGGGAAAGCGATAGCCGACCGTCGGGTTCCCGCCCTGGCTCGGATCGCAAGCATCGCCGAGGCCGTCGGAGTCGATGTCCGCCTGGCTGGAATTGGCCGCCAAGGGACAGTTGTCCTCGACGTTGTCGACCCCGTCCCCGTCAAAATCGGCTTCCGGCCCGTCAGCCGGTTCTTCGTCGCAGCGGTCGGGATGGCCGTCCCCGTCGGCGTCGGAATCGCCTTCCGTGGGTTCGCACCCCGGCGCCGCCCCCACCTGCAGGATCGCGTTGAGAACCGGCTCCCCGCCGCCGTTCTCCAGCGTCAGCCAGTGACTGTGCGGGGCGAGCCAAGCGGGAACCTCGAACGACGTCTCGAGCTCGCCGGAGGCGGGCACGGTTATCTCGGCGATCACATAGGGAAGCGAGCGCACGACAAGCCGATAGCTGCCCGGTGGGGCGCTCGTCACTTTCAGGTGAACCTGGTTGCCGGGACGGAAGAGAACCTCCGGCGGCGCCGTGTCCTGCAGGGAGATCGGATCCGGCCCGAGCTGGAGCGAACCGACCAAAACAGGCGCCGGGCCGGAACCGCCGGCGGGATCGGGAGCGCCTGACCCGAAGGCCGGCCCATACCCATCCCAGAGGGCCTCGGCGAAATGGGCATGACCGGCCTTGTTCGGGTGAGCGGTTCGCGCCGACACGACCCAGGGGCCGTCGCCCTGGAACCCGGAAGAGACCCCGTTGAAGTAAGGCTCGTCGGAGCAGAGCTCGTGCCCGGCGGCCAGGTCTTCGAGATCGAGGAGCTCGGCGCCCGCTGCCGTCGCCGCCCAGGCGACGCTCTCGTTCAGGGTGGCGAGGAAGGTGTCGCGGAGGAAGACCTGCTCGGCGACGTCGATCCCGTAGCCGTTGACCCGGCCGACGCCAGGCAGATAGCCGACACCCGAGCAGACCTCGGCGGCGAGGGCGTTGGGGTAGCTCGCCACCCAGAGCTCCGCCTCGGGGTTTTCCTCCCTGGCCGTGGCCAGGACCGCTCGGTAGGTGTCCGCCAACCGGTAGCGCTCCTGGAAGGCGACGTTCTCGAGCCGGTCCTCGGCGAACCAGAGGCAGGGACCCATCAGGCAGTCGGAGACCAGGCCTGCGAAGCCGACGTCGTTGCCGCCGATGCCGAGCAGGACGACGTCCGCGGGGGCGACATCCCCCCAGTCCCGCAGAACCTCCACCTGGGGAAGGCTGCCGTGCACGCCGGGATCGGAGCGGGACTCCTGGCCTTTCGAGGTCACGTCGGCTGACGTCGCTCCGTTGCAGGCCGCGAACAACAGGTCGTCCCCGCTCGCGCCGAGCAGGGCGGCGATCTTCGGGCCCCAGGAGTGCGAGGTGCGGCGGCAGCGATTGCCAGGCGTGTCGGTCCCGGGGTCATACGGCTCGCCCGGATCGACCGCGCCGACCCCCGCGACGTAGGAGTCGCCGAGAACCGCGACCCTGACCAGGCCATCGCCGTTCGTGTCTGAAAGCGAGCGTTCGTCGAGCTGCTCGCATTCGACGCTGGAAGCGCCGTCGTCCACCCCTGCGTCGATCGTCAGCTCGTCCTCGTCGGCACCGCAGTCGAGCAGCGAGTCCGCGCCCCGATCGACCGCGTCGAGCTGGTCATCGCCGGCGCCCGCCTCGAAATCGTCGCGGCCGATCCCGCCGGTGAGATCGTCGCCGTCCTCGCCGCCGTCCAGATAGTCCTCGCCCCCGAACCCGAGCAGCTCGTCGCTCCCGTCCCCTCCGTCGAGGTACTCCTCTCCCGGCCCGCCCCGCAGCTGGTCGTTGCCTTCGCCGCCTTCGTAGTAGTCGCCCGCCCCCGAGACACCGTCCTCCGGGGTCCCTTCTTCGGCACCGTCGTCGGTCGCCGCCTCCAGCACGTCCGCGCCCGGCCCGGCGTCGAGGAAGTCGATTCCCGTCCCCGCCCGCAGCGTGTCGCTCCCTTCGCCTCCGATCAGGTAGTCGATTCCCTCGCCGCCGTCGATCTCGTCGACCCCGGCGCCGCCATCGAGGTAGTCG
>JALYWY010000032.1 GCA_030852475.1 Actinomycetota bacterium
GCGTCGGCATGGTCAACGGCCGTGCCCTCTGCGACCTCGACTACGGCGAGGACTCCAACGCCGAAGTCGACGCCAACGTGGTGATGACCGGCGACGGCGGCCTGGTCGAGGTGCAGGCGACGGCGGAGCGGACGCCTCTCTCGCGGGCCTCGCTCGACGAGCTGCTGGCCCTGGCCGAGATGGGGATCGGCCGCCTGCGGGAGGTGCAGGAGCGGGTCGCATGATCCTGGCGACCCGGAACGAGCACAAGGTGCGGGAGATGGCCGAGCTGCTGCCCGGCGTCGACCTGCAAGCGCTCCCCGCCGAGGTTGAGCTGCCGCCGGAGACCGGCGACAGCTTCGAGGCCAACGCGCTGATCAAGGCCCGGGCCGCTCACGCCGCCACCGGCGAGGTGACGATCGCCGACGACTCGGGGATCGAAGCCGCCGACCTCGGCGGCGCTCCCGGGATCTACTCGGCCCGCTACGCCGGTGAAGGCGCCAGCGACGAGACCAACCTGGCGAAGCTGCTGCGGGAAGTCGCCGCCGCCGGGGGCGAGCGCCGCGCCGCCTACGTCTGCGCGATCGCCCTGATCGACGAGGGTGGCCACGAGCACGTCTTCGAAGCCCGCTGCGAGGGGACGCTGCTGCGCGAGACCCGCGGCAGCGGCGGCTTCGGCTACGACCCGGCCTTCGTCCCCGACGAGACCGGCCACAACGACCACCGCACCTTCTCGGAGCTCAGCCCCGAGGAGAAGAACCTCATCAGCCACCGTGGCAAGGCGGTGCGGATGCTGGCGCGGCACCTGGGCCTGGAGTCCGAGGCGGGGCCATGATCCGCACCAAAAGCGGCGCCGCCGCGCTCTCGATCGTCTCCAACTCGGTCCTGATCGCGCTCAAGCTCGCCGCCGGCGCGATCACCGGCTCGATCGCGATCCTCACCGAGGCGATCCACTCGCTGGTCGATCTGATCGCCTCGGTCGTCGCCTTCGTCTCGGTCCGCAAAGCCGACGAGCCGGCCGACGAGGAGCATCCCTACGGGCACGAGAAGGTCGAAAACCTGGCGGCGAACATCGAGGGGATCCTGATCCTCGTCGGCGCCGCGGTGATCGTCTACGAGGCGACCCACCGCCTCGTCGCCGGCGCCGAGGTCGAGAGCCTCGGCATCGGGATCGCCGTGATGGGCTTTTCGGTGGTCGCCAACCTGGTCGTCTCCGGGGTCCTCTCCCGCCAGGCGCGCACCCACGACTCGGCGGCGCTGGAGGGCGACGCCGCCCACCTCCGTGCCGACGCCCTCACCTCGGCCGGGGTCCTGTTCGGCCTCGCTCTTGTCGAGATCACGGGCGCCGCCGCCTTCGACTCGATCACCGCTCTCGTCGTCGCCGCGGCGATCGTCTGGGCCGGGATCAGGATCATCCGCCGCTCCTCGGGGGTTCTGGTCGACGAAGCTCTGCCGGACTCGGAGATGGACAGGATCGAGGCGGCGATCGCCGCCGCCCGCACGCCCGAGGTGGCCGGGTACCACAAGCTCCGCGCCCGCCGGGCCGGCGCCCGCCGCCACATCGACTTCCACGTCCAGTACCGCTCGGGCACCACCCTCGAGCGCGCCCACGAACTGGCCCACCAGATGCGCGCCTCGATCGAGGCCGAGATCCGCGGGGCCGAGGTCCTGATCCACGCCGAGCCGGAGACCTCCTACCGCGAAGGCGAAAGCGGCCCCTACCGCTCGGGGTAGCGCTACGGAGGCGGCAGCAGGTTCACGCTCGCTGCCAGTCCGATCGCGACCAGGGTGATCGCGTAGCCGGTGTAGCCGCTGAAGGCGAAGAGGACAGCCGCGATCGCGCAGATGGCGACGACGGTGATCCAGGAGGCTCGGGCGAGGGACACGGTCGGTAGTTTTTCGCAGATGCCCGACGCTCCCGCAGCCACCGCCCCTGACCGTGAGTCCGCGGAGGCGGCGCTGGAGTTCTTGACCGAGATGTCGCCCGACCTGCGCGGGGCGGCGATCCTCGGACCGGAGGGCGGGGTGCTGGCGGCTACGGGCGAGGAGCCGGAGCGCTGGAGCGAGGACGCGGCGGCGCTGTTCGCCGCCGCCGACGCGGCCGAGGGAGTTCCCGTGGAGCAGGTCCACATCGCCACCGAGCAGGGGGAGGTCTTCGCGATCCGCAACGCCGGCCTCGCCGCGGTCGCCGTCACCGAGCGCTTCGCCCTCGCCTCGCTGCTGCTCTTCGACATGCGCTCGACGCTGCGCCAGCTCTCGCAGGAGGCCGGTTGATGCCTCCCAAGCCGCACCGGATCCTGCTCGACCGCGTCTCCGTCTACGCCGACGAGGCGGCCGCCTTCATGCGCCGGCGCCGGGTCGCGCGCCGCCCCTTCGCCCGCCTCTACTACCCCCACGGGCGCAGCGCCGACCATGCCGAGGACTCGCGCAGCGGCGCCGAGCTCTTCGTCGCCGCCGGGCGGCTGATCGAGGTCGCCGGAAGGAGGGAGAAGGGATGAGCAACCTGATCGATCCCGCGGTCGCCGAGCGTGTTCTCGCGCGGGCGCTCGCCAACGGGGGCCGCTTCGCCGAGGTTTTCGCCGAACGGCGCCGCGGCCAGACGCTGGCGATCGACGAGCAGCGGATCGAGTCGGTCCAGTCGGGCGCCGAGGAGGGCGCCGGCGTGCGCGTCGTCGACGGCAACACCACCTACTTCGCCCACGTCGACGGCCTCGACCCCGCCGACATCGAGCGCGCCGCCGACGAAGCGGCGGCGGCGCTGCGCGCCGAGCGCGCCGAGCCGCGGCCGCTGCAGTCGCGGGAGGTGACGCCGCTGCCGATCGAGCGCCGGCCCGAAGAGGTACCGGCCGAGCGCAAGGCGGAGATGCTGCGCGAGCTGGACGAGCGGGCGCGGGCAAAGGGCGCCGAGATCGCCCAGTTCACCGCCTCCTACGGGGAGGCCCGCCGCGAGGTCGCCGTCGCCAACTCCGACGGTCTCTACAGCGGCGACGACCGCACCCGGGTCCGGATCGGCGCCCAGGCGGTCGCCCGCCGCGACTCCAACGTCGAGACCGGGGCCGAGACGCTCGGCGCCCATCGTGGCTTCGAGCTGCTCGAAGACGACCCGGGTGAGATCGCCGAGCAGGCGGCGGCCAAGGCCCTGACCCTGCTCGACGCCGTGCCCGCCCCGTCGGGTTCGATGCCGGTGGTCGTCGGCGGCGGCTTCGGCGGCGTCCTCTTCCACGAGATGACCGGCCACGGGCTCGAGGCCGACCACATCCAGAAGGGCGCCAGCGTCTACGTCGGCAAGCTCGGGGAGCAGGTCGCGGAGCCGCTGCTGAACGCCTACGACGACGGCCGCCTTCCCGGCGAATGGGGCAGCGACGCGATCGACGACGAGGGCCGGCCGACGCAGAAGACCCAGGTGATCGAGGGCGGTCGCCTCACCTCCTACCTCTACGACCACCTCACCGCCGACCGCGACCAGGTCGAGTCGACCGGCAACGGCCGCCGCGAGAGCTTCCGCCACCTGCCGATCCCGCGGATGACCAACACCTACATCGCCCCCGGCGACGCCACCCCCGAGGAGATGATCGCCGAGGTCGAGCGCGGCTTCTACGCCGTCTCCTTCGGTGGCGGCCAGGTCGATCCCGCCACCGGCGACTTCGTCTTCGGCGTCTCCGAGGGCTATCTGATCGAGGGCGGCAAGGTGACCAGGCCCTGCCGCGGCGCCACCCTGATCGGCAACTGCCTCGAGGCGCTGGCCGCGATCGACGCCGTCGGCGACGACTTCTTCATGAAGACGGGGATCTGCGGCAAGGGCGGCCAGAAAGTCCCGGTCGGGACCGGCCAGGGTCACGTGCGGGTGCGGGCGATGACGGTCGGGGGGACCGAGCGATGACCGAGCTCAGCACCACCGCGCGGCGGGCCGTCGAAGCGGCAGGCGATGCGGGCGCCAGTGACGCCGAGGCCTACGTCTCCCGCGAGGGGGGCCGGACCGTGCGGGTCCACGGGGGCGAGATCGAGAGTCTGACGGCGGCAACCCAGAGCGGCGTCGGCATCCGCGCCTGGATCGGCCACCGGGTCGGGTACGCCTACGGCACCGATCTCTCCGAGGCGGGCGTGGCGGCGATCGCGGCCCGCGCGGCCGAGGCCGCCGGCGCTGCCGACGAGGACCCCTACGCCTCGCCTCCGCAGCCGGCTGCGTTCGAGGCCCTGTCGGGGCTGAGCGACCCCTCGATCGCGGAATGGGAGACCGACCGGGTAGCCGAGTTGGCGCTGACCGTGGAGCGAACCGCACTGGACTCGGACCCACGTCTGGTCGCGGTCGAGACCGCCGTCTACGCCGACTCCGACGAGCAGGTGGCGATCGCCTCCTCCGCCGGCGTCGCCGGCGAGTACGAGGCCTCCAGCTGTTACGCCTACCTGCAGGCGCTGGCGGAGGGGGAGGGGGCGCGGGAGACCGGGCTCGGCTTCGGACTCGCTCGCGGGCCGCGCGGTCTCGACCCGGAGGCGATCGGCACCGAGGGAGCGGAGCGAGCGCTCTCGATGATCGGCGCCGGCAAGCCGCAGTCGCGCTCCTGTCCGGTCGTCCTCGACGAGACCGTCGCCGCCAGCTTCGCCGGCCTGATCGGGGGCGGCTTGAGCGCCAAAGCTGTCCAGCGGGGACGCTCCCCCTTGGCGGGCCGCCTCGAAGAGG
This sequence comes from Actinomycetota bacterium, assembly GCA_030852475.1. Classification (GTDB taxonomy): domain Bacteria; phylum Actinomycetota; class Thermoleophilia; order Solirubrobacterales; family 70-9; genus VAYN01. The sequence goes on from JALYWY010000032.1 coordinate 4,658, forward strand.
AGGTGGCGAGCGAGGCCTTCGCCCTCTTCGACGACGGCCGCGATCCCCAGGGCCCGGCCTCGGCGCCTTTCGACGGCGAGGGCCTGCCCCGCCGCCGCACCGCCCTGATCGAGGGCGGCAGGCTCTGCTCCTACCTCTACGACACCTACACCGCCAACCGCGAGGGCGGCTCTTCGACCGGCTCGGCGGCGCGGCAGGGCTATCGCTCGCTGCCTTCGGTCTCGACTTCGAACCTGATGGTCGCCCCGGGCACGCTCTCGCTGGCGGAGTTGCTGGCGCAGGCGGGCGAGGGGGTCCTGGTCACCGACGTGGCAGGTTTGCACTCCGGCGTCAACCCCGTCACCGGCGTTTTCTCGGTCGGCGCCTCGGGCCGGATCATCCGCGACGGGCAGCTTGCCGAGCCGGTGCGGGAGTTCACGATCGCCGGCGAGCTGGTGGGGATGCTGGGCGCAGTCAGCGCCGCTGGAGCGGAGGCTCGCTGGGTTCCTTTTGGGGGCTCGGTCAGCACGCCGCCGTTGCTGATCGCCGAGATGGCGATCAGCGGCTCGTGACGTTTGGCTCTAGAGCGCGAGTTATTACGCCGTAGCCACTGTTAGATTGCGCCGATCTCAAACCCCGAGGAGGACTTCAGACGTGACCAAGGCTGAGTTTCTGGACCAACTTGCCAACGACGATCGGCTCGGCAGCAAAAAAGCCGCCAGCGACGCCGTCGACGCTGTTCTCGACGCGATCACGGAAACCCTGAGTAAGGGCGACGAGGTCAGCTTCACCGGCTTCGGCAAATTCCACGTCGCCGAGCGTGGCCCCCGCCAGGGCGTCAACCCGCGCACCGGCGAAAGGATCACCATCCCGGGCGGCAAGGTTCCCCGCTTCTCCGCCGGCTCGGCCCTGAAGACCAAGGTCAAGGGCGGCTGAGACAAGCCCCCTGACTGTTTTCGCGGATCGACTTGCGGCGCTCGTTGAGGAGCGCCGCAGTCAGATCTGTCTCGGCCTCGACCCCGACCCGGCCAAGCTGGCCGGGGAGGGGGCGACGGCGGGCGATCCCGAGGCGCCGGCGGCAGAGCTGGCAGCCGCCGCGGTCGCCAATCACTGCCGCGCTCTGATCGAGCAGGCAGGATCCTCTTGCGTTGCGGTAAAGCCGCAACTGGCCTGCTTCGAGCGATTGGGAGCGCCCGGATGGCGCGCCCTCGAAGAGGTCTGCGCCGCGGCCCGGGAAGCGGGCCTGCTGGTTGTCGCCGACGGCAAGCGCGGCGACGTCCCCGTCACCGCCGCCGCCTACGCGCAGGCGCTGGTCGGCGAGACGCCGACGCCCTGGGGGCCCGTCCGCGGGCTCGACGCCGACGCTTTCACCGCCAATCCCCTGCTGGGGCGCGACGCGCTGGAGCCCCTGGTGACAGCCGCAGCCGGGGCCGGGGCGGGGATCTTTCTCCTCGTCCGCACCAGCAATCCCGGTGCCGCTGACCTTCAGGACCTGCCCGCTCCCGAGGCGCCTCTGCACGAGCGCCTGGCGGCCTTCGTCGACGAGCTCTCCGGGCGCCTGGCTGGCGAGAGCGGCCTAAGCGGGGTGGGCGCGGTCGTCGGCGCGACCGAGCCTCGCCACTTCGGTCGCATGCGCGAGCTGATGCCGCGGGCGATCTTCCTCATCCCCGGGGTCGGCGCCCAGGGAGGTCGGCCCGAGCTGCTCGGCGCCGCCTTCTCGGCTGGACGTGCCGCCGGATTGGTCGCCGCCTCGCGCGGGATCGCCGCCGACCCCGACCCCGCTGCTGCGGCCGAGCGCCTGCGGCAGACGGTCTGGGACATATCAACCGCCTGACGACGGCGAACGCGATTACGATCAGCCCGCCCCTGTCGCATCACCGATCCCCGTCCAATGGAAAAACGCACCAGCGCTCTAGCTCGCCTCGCCGCCGCCCTCGCCTTGGTCGTGGCGGTCCTCGTGCTCGTGGTGGTCGTCAGCGCAGCGATGAACGATGATTCCTCGTCACGCGACCAGCGGACCGAGCAGCCGGCCAAAAAGCAGAAGAAGCAACGGACCAAAGCCAAGACCTACACGGTCCAGAGCGGGGACACGCTGACCGCGATCTCGCACAAGACGGGCGTCCCCGTGGCCGAGATCCTCGCCCTCAACCCCGAAGTCGATCCCCAGATCCTGATCGCCGGGGAAACGCTGAAACTGCGATGAGGATCGGGCGCCACGGCGCCGGACCTCTGGCGGCGGTGCTGGTGGCGCTGGCGCTGCTGTTCGCCCCTGCCGCGACCGCCGCCCCTGAGGGCCCGGAGGGAATCGAAGCCAGGGCCTGGATCGTGGTCGATGCCCGCAGCGGCCACGTCCTGGCCTCGCAGGCGGCGCAGCGTCGCCTGGCGATCGCCAGCACGACCAAGCTGATGACCGCCTACGTGGCGATGAGGGAACTGGACGCGGAAGCGATGGTGCGCGCCGCCCCCTACGAGCCGATCTACGGCGAGTCGCTGCTGGGGCTGCGGACGGGCGAGCGGGTAAGCGTCGGTGACCTTCTCTACGGCCTGATGCTGGTCAGCGGCAACGACGCCGCCCACACCCTGGCGGTCGCCTCCTCGGGCTCGGAAGCTCGCTTCGTCGGGCAGATGAACCGCTTCGCCGCCGCGCTTGGGCTCGCCGACACGCACTACGCGAACTCGATCGGGCTCGACCAGCGAGGCAACTACTCGACCGCCTCGGATCTGGCCACCTTGACCCGTCGGTTGCTGCGGATACCCACCTTCGCGAAGATCGTCGACTCGCGCACGGCGCTGCTGCGCAGCCTGCGCCCGCCGCGCCGGATCGACAACTCCAACGACCTGCTGGAGATGGTGCCGTGGGCGACCGGGGTAAAGACCGGCCACACCTTCGACGCCGGCTACGTGCTGGTCGCCTCCGGCGAGCAGCGCGGCATCGACCTGATCTCGGTGACGATCGGCGCGCCCACCGAAGAATCCCGCTTCCTCGAAAACCAGGAGTTGCTCGAGTACGGGTTCTCCCAGTACAAGCGGCGGGTGCCGGTCCGCGCCGGCGAGGAGATCGCCGCACCCGAGATCCGTTACTCCGGTGGCCGGCTGCCGCTGCGGGCCAAGCGGTCTTTCCAGGTGGGGGTGCGGCGCGACCAGCGGCTCCACCTGGTCGTCAACGCTCCGGGCGAGGTAGAGGGGCCGATCCGCCGCGGCGAGCGGCTGGGGATGGTGATGGTCATGGTCGACGGTCGCAGGGTGGGGATCGTCCCCATCCTCGCCAGCCGCGCGATCCCCGAGGCGAGCCTGTTCGATCGCGCCCGCACCGTCGTTGCGGACAACTCGATCCCTATCGGAATCGCTTTGTTCGTGATACTCATCCTCGGGGTATTCCTTCTGCGCCGGCTGGCCCGCAGAAACGACTTCAGGAGCTGAAACGGGTGAAGCCAAAGTGATCCTCACGGTGACCCTGAACGCGGCTATAGACCGCACCGTCGCGGTCCCCAATTTCCGCCTCGGCCGCCGCCATCGGGCGGTGGAGAGCCGCACCGTGGCCGGCGGCAAGGGCGTCAACGTGGCCCGGGCGCTGACCCTGCTCGGCCGGCCCGTGATCGCCACCGGCTTCGTCGGCGGACCGACCGGGACCCGGGTGCTGGAACAGCTGCAGGAAGAGTCGGTGCTCGCCGATTTCACCCAAATTGCGGCCGAGACGCGGATCAACCTGGCGGTGATCGATCCCACCTCCGGCGAGCAGACCGAGATCAACGAGCGCGGTCCCGCCGTCAGCCCGGAGGAGGTGAAGCAGCTCTTCGACCGCATCGCCTACCTGGCGGGTGGAGCGAAGCTCTGCGTCCTCGCCGGTTCGGTCCCCCCCGGGGCCGGCGACGACCTCTACGCCCGCCTGGTCGAAGACCTCACCCGGCGCGGCCTGCCGGTCATCCTCGACGCCGAGGGGGAGGCGATGCTGGCCGGAATCCGGGCCGGCGCCTCGATGGTCACCCCGAACGAGCGCGAGGCCGAGGAGCTGGTCGGGCAGGAGTTCGCCGACAAAGGCGATCTCGCGCAGGGGCTGCTGGAGCTGGTGCGGCTGGGGGCTGCCGAGGCGGCGATCACCCGCCCGGACGGCTGCGTGGCGGCGGTCGGCGAGAACAACTCCCGGCGGCTGCTGGAGATCCATACCGAGCCGCTGGAGCCGGTCTCCACGGTCGGGTCGGGGGACGCATTCCTCGCCGGCTACGTCGCCGCTCGCTACGACGGACGCTCGCCCGAGGAGTGCCTCGCCTATGGCGTCGCCTGCGGGGCGGAGTCGACTCAGCACTTCGGCGCCGGCACGGTAGACCGCAATCAGGTCGAGCGCCTGCTGGGCGAGGTCTCCGTGCACGACTTGGAGGTCCCCGCCGAAGTGTAGGCTGGCTTATTCAACGCCACGCCACGGAGGACTAACTTGGAAATCGAAATCGGCCGCGGCAAGAAGGGCCGCCGCGCTTACGGATTCGACGACATCGCGATCGTTCCTTCCCGCCGGACCCGCGACCCCGACGACATCGACATCAGCTGGACCCTCGGTCCCTACCGCTTCGAGCTGCCGCTCCTGGCCTCGGCGATGGACGGCGTCGTCTCGCCGGAGACCGCCGCGCTCGTCAACAAGCTGGGTGGGCTCGGGGTGCTGAACCTGGAGGGGATCTGGTCCCGCTTCGAGAACGCCGAGGAGAAACTGGAGGCGATCGCCGCCGCTCCCAAGCACGAAGCGACCCGGCTGATGCAGCAGATCTACACCGAGCCGGTGAAGCCGGAGCTGATCGGCAAGCGGGTCGAGGAAATCAAGGCCCGCGGCGCCGTCGCCTGCGGCTCGCTGACCCCGCAGAAAGTGCGCGAGTACTACGAGGTGGCGGTCGAGGCCGGTCTCGACATCCTCGTCATCCAGGGCACGGTGATCTCGGCCGAACACGTCTCGACCACGGTCGAGCCGCTCAACCTGAAGGAGTTCATCGCCGAGGTGCCGGTGCCGAC
>JALYWY010000034.1 GCA_030852475.1 Actinomycetota bacterium
AACTGCTGGGGATCAGCCGCCGCCACCTGCGGACCGAACTCGACCTCGTCGTCACCGCCCAGCAGGTGCGCAGCTACAAGCCCGACCCCGTCCACTTCAAAGAGTGCGCGCGGCGGATCGGCGGCAAAAAAGGCTGGCTCCACATCGGCTCCAACTACACGACCGACATCGCTCCGGTGCTGAAAATGAACGTGCCGGTGATCTGGGTCAACCGCCACGGCGAGAAACTGGAAGGGCGCAAAGCCCCCAGCGCGACGGTAAAAAACTTTCGCGAAGCCGTGAAAAAGCTCGGCGCGTCCTAAGCGTCTTTTAGCTTTCAGTCCGCAACTCAGGCGTGAGGCGCCGGTTTCGGGGGTAAGCCACCCTCCGAATTTCCCCACTTGATGCAGATGCTCGGTCCACAGTCCAGTTACTTGCGCGCCCCCGGGAGGGCGCGGCTCGCCGTGGCGGCGGGCCTGCTCGCCCTGCTGTTGAGCCTGGTCTTTGCCGTCCTTCCCGGCACCGAGGCGGCGAAGTCGGCGAAACAGAAGCCCAGCTTCGTCCTCATCCAGGTCGACGACGGCACGCTGGACCAGCTCTACGCGACCTTCAGCCCCGGCGGCATCCCGATCCAGGCGATGCCGAACACGCTCTCGCTGATCGGCGGCAAAGGCATCACCTTCAACCGCTATTACGTCCCCTACCCGCTCTGCTGCCCGGCCCGGGTCAGCACCCTTACCGGCCGCTACGCCCACAACCACAACGTCCGCGGCAACGTGCCGCCGAACGGCGGCTTCACCGGTTTCAAGGCACGCCAGGCCTATAACCACAACCTCGCGCCCTGGCTGCAGGCCGCGGGTTACCGGACGATCCACATCGGCAAGTTCCTCAACGGCTACGGCGACGAACCCTTCGACGAAGGCAAAGACGTGCCGCCCGGCTGGAACGCCTGGCACAGCGTCCTGCGCGCCGACACCCACCACTACTTCTACGGCTACACGCTGAACAACAACGGCTCGCTCGACGGGCCGTTCGGCGACTCCGGCAGCTGGGAAACGCGGGAATACGGCGAACGCGACGACCCCGGCTGCCCGGCGGCGCCGCTGAACGGCAAACCCTGCCTCTACCAGACCGACGTCTTCAACCGGATCGCCTGGGAAGAGATCTCCGGCACCTCGCCCGAACAGCCCTTCTACCTGCAGCTCGACTACACCTCCCCGCACGGCGACTTCCGCCGGCCCGCCGGCCCCGAGCCCGCCCCCCGCCACTACAACCTCTTCTCCGGGGCGCCCTACCCGCACGGCCGCTCGGAAGGCTTCAACGAGGGCAACGTCAACGACAAGCCCCGCTTCATCCGCGAAGCCCCCTACCTCTCCTTCCAGGAGATCCGCACCTACCGCGTCTACTACCAGAAGGCGCTGGAGTCGCTGCGCTCGATCGACGAAGGCGTGAAACTGATCCACGACACGCTCGGGAGCCTCGGCCGGCTGCGCAACACCTACATCCTCTTCACGTCCGACAACGGCTTCTTCTTCGGCGAGCACCGCCTCACCGGCGGCAAGTTCATCGCCTACGAGCCGGCCACCCACCTGCCGCTGCTGATCCGGGGGCCGGGGATCAAACCCGGCACCGCGACCGGCGAGCTGGCCGCCAACATCGACATCGCGCCGACGATCCTCGAGCTGGCCGGGGCGAGCGCGGACAAAAGCATCGACGGCCGCTCGCTGGTCCCGTTCATGCGCGACCCCGCCCTGCGGACCCGGCGACCGATCCTCTTCGAGTCCTTCGTCGAGACCAACGACGTCAACGCGAACGGCCAACCTGCCGGGGAAGAAGGGGTGACCCCTGGCCCTGCCGCCCGCCCGTCGACCGCTTCCGAGCGCGATGGCGCCACCGCCTCGATCGTCGCTCCCCCCAAGGACTACGTCGGGATCCGCCTCGGCCCCTACAAGTACATCGAGTGGCCGAGCGGCGAGAAAGAGCTCTACGACATCAACAAGGACCCCTACGAGCTCAACAACCTCATCCGCGACCGCAACCTCTCACCGATCCGCGCCTTCCTCCACGCGCAGCTGACCGAACTCGTGGACTGCGTCGGCCGCGCCTGCCAGAAAGTCGCCCCGAAATTCCCGCTGACCAAGAAGGAGCAGCAGCGGGTGGCAAAGCAGCGCCGCGAAGAAGAACGGCGCAAAGAAAAAGAACGCGAACAGAAACGGCACCCGAAACGGGCTCAGCGGTAGGTGGGGGTGAGGGGGGAGGTAGACCCCTCCCAGGCACCACTCGCTATGGCTCGTGGTTGAGTGCCTGGGAGGGGTCTACCT
>JALYWY010000041.1 GCA_030852475.1 Actinomycetota bacterium
CGAGGTCGGCGGTGTAGACGTTGGCGCCGAGCCCGAACTCGGTGCCGTTGGCGAGCTCGATCGCCTCGTCGAGGGAGGAGACGGGGACGATCGGCGCGACCGGGCCGAAGGTCTCCTCGCGCAGGAGGGCGCTGTCGGGAGCGGCGCCGACGACGACCGCGGGGGAGAGGAAGTGGCCGCGCTCCTGGCCGCCGCGGTCACCGCCGACCAGGACCTCCGCGCCGGCCGAGGTGGCCGCTTCCAGCTGCGCGATCACCTTCGCTCGCTGCGGCTCGGAGACCATCGGGCCGACGTCGGTCGCGACCTCGAAGGGGTCGCCGAGGACGAGGCCGCGGGTGTGCTCGACGAAGGCGGCGACGTAATCGTCGTAGACCTCCTCGGCGACGTAGAAGCGCTCGGCCGAGGTGCAGACCTGGCCGGCGTTGAGGAAGGCGGCCCAGGCGCCGCCGCGGGCGGCGACCTCGAGCTGCGGGGCGACGTCGGCGCAGACGATGAAGGCGTCCTTGCCGCCCATCTCCAGGTTCATCCGCGCCATCCGCGGCAGGCAGGCCTCCGCCACCTTCTTGCCGGTGGCGACCGAGCCGGTGAAGGCGACGCAGTCGACATCGGGGTGGGCGGCGATCTGGCCGCCGACCTCGCCGGCGCCGGCGAGCAGGTTGACCACGCCCGGCGGCAGGTGCTCGAAGACCGGCGCCAGCATCAGGGTCGAGAGCGGAGTCAGCTCCGAGGGCTTGCAGACGACGCAGTTGCCAGCGGCGAGCGCCGGCGCCACCTTCCAGGCCAGCAGCAGCAGCGGGTAGTTCCAGGGGACGATGCAGCCGACGACACCGAGCGGGTCCTTGACCACCATCGCCAGCTGGCTCGCCTCGATCGGCGGGATCACCCGGCCGGCGTGGTCGCGGCCGATCTCGGCGTAGTAGTCGAAGGCCGCCGCCGTCCACTCGAGCTCGTCGCGGTTCTCGATCAGCGGCTTGCCGCCCTCGGCGGTCATCGTCCGCGCCAGCTCCTCGCTGTGCTCGCGCAGCTGCCGCGCCACCTCGTGCAGCAGCTCGCAGCGCTCGCCGGCGGTCATCCGCGACCAGCCCTTCCAGGCCTCGCGGGCGGCGGCGACGGCGGCGTCGACCTGCTCGGCCGAGGCGGCGTTCAGCACGGCGAACGCCTCCGTCGTGAACGGGTTCTCGACCGGCAGCGGCTCGCCGGCGCCCGCGACGGACTCGCCGCCGATCAGCAGCTGGATCGCCTGGCCTTCCTCTGGCATCGGGATGAGACTACGAGACCGGCGCCACCGGCTAGGGCTGTTTCTTCAGCGTCAGCGACTTCGATTCGGTGCGCGCGCTGCCGCCGCTGGGGGTGAAGGTGACTTTGGCTTTGAGGGAGACGGCGCCGCTGTCGTTCAGCTTCTTCAGCGCTTTCGCCGTCGCCTTGACCGGCAGCGTCGCTTTGCCCGCCGCCGCGACCGCTTTCGCCGCCTTCTTCACGCCTTTGCCGGCGAGGACGAGGGCGCCGGGGCCGGGCACGCTCACGGTCAGGGTCGCGGTGCCCTTCGCCTTGTTCAGCTTCACTTTGCCGAAGGAGAATTTGTTGCTCGGCGACGAGATCGGGGTGACGATCGGCGGGATGAAGAGGGGTGACGGTGACGCCGGGGGATTGGGGGTGCTGCCGCTTTCTTCTTCTTCTTCTTCGGAAGATCCCGCCGGCGCCCAGCTCGGATAGGCCGCGCCGGAGTTGAAGACCCGCGGCGTCACCCCGGTCCCGTCCGGGTTCATGATCGAGAGGCCGCCGCTCATCGGCTGGAAGGCGATCTTGGTGCCGTCGGGAGACCACGCGAGGTTGAGCGACGGGACCGGCACGCCGCCCGGCAGCGGCCGCACCTGATCGCTGCCGTCGGCGTCCATCACGTGGAAGCCGTCCGTGGCGCCGCCTTCGCTGGCCGTCGTCGAGAAGGCGATCTTCGCCCCGTCCGGCGACCAGGTCGGGCTGAGGTTCTGCCGCGGGAAGTTGGTTTTGGTCAGCTGCGTCTGGTCGCTGCCGTCGGGGTCCATGACCCAGATGTCGTTGTTGTATTCCGGGTCGCAGCACGGTTTCGGGCCGGTGCCGACGTAGGCGATCTTGGTCCCGTCGGCGGAGAACTCCGCTCCCGACTCCTCGGCGCCCGCGGTTTCGGTCAGGTTTTCCGGGTTGCTGCCGTCGGCGCCGACCCGCCAGAGGTCCTGGCCGCCGGCGTCCTGGCGCATGTAGACGACTTCGCTGCCGTCGGGTGACCAGGTCGGTTCGAAGTTGACGATCGGGTGTTCCGTTTTCGTCAGGTTGACGTGGCCGGTGCCGTCGGCGTTCATCTTGAAGATGTTCCAGCCTCCGTCGCGGAAGGCCTGATAGACGACACGACCGTCGGCCGAGGCTGCGGGGCGCTGCTCGGAGAAGCCGTTGTCTTTGGTCAGGTCGACGGGTTCGCCGCCAAGCGGGTCGATGCTGAAGACGTCCGTCGGGCCGCTGGTCCCGCTCTGCGGGTGCTCGAAGAAGATCTTGCCGTTGCCGCCGGCGAAGGTCGCGAGGGAGGCCGCGGGCAGCGCCAGCGCCAGCAACGCCGTGGCGGCGACCGAGGCGGCGGCGCGGCTGACGTTGCTGAAGAAGATCCCCACCGGTCGAAGCTACACGCTGAGGGGGTGGCCCGTCCAGGCTCGGCCCATAGCATGTGGGGCTATGCCCACGGGTGAATATGCAGAGACCAGAGCCGAGCAGGCGAGCGAATTCCGCTTCGCCTCCTGGGCCGTATTCCGCCCCTACGCGTTCGCGTTCTACGTCGTCGGGCTGGTCCTCTGGACCGCGGCCTACGGGATCCCGGTCCAGCGCGAGCTGGTCATCCTCTGGACCTGCGGCGCCCTGGCCTGCGCCTCGATCGGCCGCCCGCCGCGGGAAATCCTGCAGCTGGTGCTCGACTGGCTGCCGATCGTCGCCGTGCTCTGGCTCTACGACCTCACCCGCGGGGCGGCGGACACGATGGGGATCGCGGTCAACGTCACCCCGATGATCGACTTCGACCGCGCCGTCTTCTTCGGCGAGGTGCCGACCGAATGGCTGCAGGACCGCCTCTACGAGCCCGGCGTGGTG
>JALYWY010000053.1 GCA_030852475.1 Actinomycetota bacterium
ATAGGGCTCGAGTCCTTCTCGCAGCCACTCCGGGATCGAGGTTTTCTCCCAGCTCTCGCGGTCGACCATGACGTGACGGAGATGACCCTCGACCAGCAGCTCGTCGTCGCGGTGCAGTTGCAGCCGGGTGGTCATCGCCGTGTTTCCGAGCCGCTCGATCGCGGCGCTGAGGGTGACGAGGTCGTCGAACCGCGCCGAGCCGCGGAACTCGACGTTCAGCTCCGCCACCACCATGTCGATGCCCCGCTCCTCCATCACCGCGTAAGAGCCGAACGCCTCGCGCCAGAGCTCGGTGATCGCGTGGTCGAAGTAGGCGACGTAGTTGGCGTTGAAGACGATCCCCTGCGGGTCGCACTCGCCGTAGCGGACGCGGAAGCTGTGACTGAAGCGGGTCAGGGGGTCGAGCCTAGACTGTGCGCCATGGCCCTGGTCGTGAAGCTCGGATCCTCGATCGTCGCCGCCGATGACGGCGAGCTGCGCACGGACGTCCTCGATTCGGTCTGCGAGCAGGTGGCGCAGCTCGAGCGGGGGGGAGAGCGGGTGGTGATGGTCACCTCCGGCGCCATCGCCCGCGGCATGCGGCTGATGGAGCTGCCGGCGCGCCCGCGGGCGATGGACGAGCTGCAGGCCGCCTCGGCGGTTGGCCAGGGAGATCTCTTCCGCGCCTACGAGAGCCGCCTCTCCGGCCACGGCACCCGCGCCGCCCAGGTGCTGCTGACGGCGGCCGACATCGCCGCCCGCACCAATTACCTGAACGCGCGCCAGACCCTGCGGCGGCTGATCGAGTGGGGGGTGGTGCCGGTGGTGAACGAGAACGACACCACCGCAACCGACGAGATCACCTTCGGCGACAACGACTTCCTCGCCGCCCAGGTGGCGCTGCTGCTCGACGCCCGCCTCCTGGTCCTGCTCACCAACGTCGACGGCCTCCTCTCCGGCGACCCGCGCACCGAGCCGGACGCGGAGCTGATCGCCGAGGTGACCGACTTCGCTCAGCTCGAGCCCCTGCAGATCGGCGACCGCACCTCGGTTTTCGGCTCCGGCGGGATGCGCAGCAAGGTGGCGGCGGCGGAGATGGCCAGCGAGGCCGGGATTCCATCGGTGATCTGCAACGGGACGAAGGGCGGGACGCTGCTGAACGCCGCGGCCGGGGAAGCCTGTGGAACGCGTTTTGCCCCCGGCCGGGGGAAGACCTCCAGCTTCAAGCTCTGGCTCAAGTACGCGAAGCCGGCGCGCGGCCGGCTGATCGTCGACGCCGGCGCCGCCCAGGTTCTGCGGGAGAGCGGCTCGAGCTTGCTGCCGGTCGGAATCGCGGCGATCGAGGGAAGCTTCGAGCCAGGTGACGCGATCGACGTCGCCACCGACGGCAAGACGATCGGCAAAGGGATCACCGAGTACTCCTCGCGTGAGCTGGAACGGGTGATCGGGATGAAGAGCGAGCAGGTGCGCGAGCTGCTGCCGCACGCCGCCGACGAGGTCGTCCACCGCGACCGCTTCGTCTTGCTCTGAGCCCCAGCTACCCTTAGCCGATGGCTGCAACCGAGACTTCCGTCGCCGAGAGCTGCGCCGCCGCCAAGCGCGCCGCGCGCGGCATCGCCACCGCCTCGACCGAGGCGAAGAACGCCGCCCTGGAGGCGACCGCGCGCCTGCTCGAAGAGCGCTCCGAGGAAGTTCTCGAGGCGAACGCCGGCGATCTCGCCGACGAGCGGGCCACCGGCCTCACCGACGCCCTCCGCGACCGGCTCCGCCTCACGCCCGAGCGTGTGCAGGCGATGGCCGATGGCGTGCGGGTCGTCGCCCGGCTCGACGATCCGGTCGGCGAGGAGCTGGAACGGAAAACGCTGGCCAGCGGCCTCGACCTGCGCAAGGTGCGGGTGCCGCTGGGAGTCGTCGCCGTCGTCTACGAGGCGCGGCCGAACGTGACGATCGATTGCGCGGCGCTGACGATCAAGAGCGGCAACGCGATCGTCCTCCGCGGCTCCAGCTACGCCGAGCGCTCCAACGCCGCCCTGGCGGCGATCGTCCGCGAGGCGCTCGCCGAGGCGGGGCTGCCCGAGGACGCGGTGCTCTCGTTGGGCGGGGGCGGCCACGAGGAGCTGGCCGAGCTGGCGACCCAGGAGGGACTGGTCGATCTGCTGATCCCGCGCGGCGGCGAAGGCTTGAAGGCGGCGATCAAGGCGGTGGCGACGGTGCCGGTGATGTACGCCGCGGCGGGCAACTGCCACGTCTACGTCCACGCCGACGCCGATCCCGAGATGGCGCGGCGGATAGCCGTCAACGCCAAGGTCCAGCGCCCGGGCGTCTGCAACTCCGCCGAGACGCTGCTGATCGACGCGGCGATCGCCGATCGCTTCGCGCCGGCCGTTCTCGGCGACCTCGCCGCCGAGGGCGTCGACCTGGTCGGCGACGAGCGGGCCCGCGCAGCCGCCGGGGACGTCGAGGTCGGGCCGGCCACCGACGAGGACTGGGACAGCGAGTACCTCGGCCTGAAGCTGGCGGTAGCCGTGGTCGACTCGGTCGAGGAGGCGATCGAGCACGTCAACAGCCACGGCACCGGCCACTCGGAGGCGATCGTCACCACCTCTGAGGAGGCGGCGGAGGCCTTTACCACCGGCGTCGACGCGGCCGCCGTCTACGTCAACGCCTCGACTCGCTTCACCGACGGCTTCGAGTACGGGATGGGGGCCGAGATCGGCAACTCGACCCAGAAGCTGCACGCTCGCGGGCCGATCGGGATGCGCGAGCTGACGACCTTCAAGTACGTGGCGCGCGGCGACGGCCAGGTGCGTGAGTAGCGCTGACGGCGCGGCGATCGGCGTGCTGGGGTCGGCCTTCAACCCCCCGCACCTCGGTCACCTGGCGCTCGCCCAGGAGGCGCTGTGGCAGCTGGGACTCGACGAGGTGGTCCTCGTCCCGACCGGCCAGGCCCCCCACAAGCGGATCGCCGACGATCCCGGGCGGGAGGCGCGGATGGAGATGACGCGCCTGGCCGCGGCGGACGATTCCCGCTTCTCGGTCTCCGCTCTGGAGGTGGAGCGCGAGGGGCCGTCCTACACGTATGAGACCTTGGAGGCACTTGCAGAGGAACGGCCCGACAGGAAGCTGGTGTTCGTGATGGGAGCGGACGCTGCGGTCGGGCTGGAGAGCTGGCGTGAGCCGGAGCGGGTCGTCGGGCTGGCGAGCCTTGCCGTCGCGCGCCGGGCGGGGGTATCGGACCCCGAGGTGGCGGCGGTGATGCGCAGCCTCAGCTGCGAGGGCAGGGCGACGATGCTGGAGATGCCGCAGTTCGGGGTCTCCTCCTCGGCGGTGCGCGAGCGTGCCCAGCAGGGCAAGCCCCTGCGCTACCTCGTTCCCGACGCTGTCGCTACCTTCATCGAAGAGAAGGGGATCTACCGATGAACCAGGCGCAATCAGAACAGCTGGCACGGCACCTCGCCGCGGTCGCCGATTCGAAAAAAGCCGAGGACGTGATCGTCCTCGACATGAGGAAGCTGGTCGCCTACACCGACTTCCTCGCGATCTGCACCGCCCGCAGCGAGCGGCAGGCGAAGGCGATCGTCGACGAGGTGCGGTTGCGGGTGAAGCGCGAGGCCGGGTTGCTGCCGGGCGGGGTGGACGGTGGCGGCGACGCGGGCTGGACGATCCTCGACTACCTCGACTGCGTCCTCCACGTCTTCACCCCCGAGGCGCGCGAGCGCTACGGGCTCGAGGATCTGTGGCGGGACGCGCCGCGTTTGGAGCTCGATCTCGAAGCTCCCGACGCCCCCGAAGCGGCCAGCGCATAAATACGTCCGAGCGCCGAATTACGGTGCCGGTCCATGAATGGGTTCAAACGGGCGCTGTTCGGGTACCGGCGCGCGGATGTGGAGGCGGCGATCTCAGATCGCGACGCTCGCATCCTCGGGCTTGAGATGAAAGCCGACACCCACCGCGAGGCGATCGCCGAGCTGGAGGGGGAGACGGCGACGCTCTCGGGGATGGTGCTGGAGCGGGAGCGGGAGATCCGCGTCCTCGACCAGCGCCTGCGTGAGGCGAACGAATGCCACGATCGCAGCATCGCCTCCCTGGACGCGATCACCGCCCGGCTCGAGGAGCTCGAGGCGCAGGCCCGCGGGCAGGCGACCCGGATCCGGATGAAAGCCCTGCGCGAGGCGGTCGAGGTGAGCAAGAAGGTGAAAGCGCTGACCGACGTCGAGCCGGCCCTCGAAGCCGAGGCGAACGGCAACGGGTCCACTCCCGAGGAGGCGGACGGGCGCTACGAGGGACGGGTCAAGCTCGAGATCGGACCCCTCGGAGACTTCTCGCAGCTCGTCGGCTTCGAGGACGCCGTCGGCCAGCTCGGCGCTTCTGAGATCTCCGTCGAGCGCTTCTCCGAGGGTCGGGCGACCCTCTCGATGAACCTCGATCGGCCAGTCGACCTCCTGCGCGAGCTCGAAGAGCTCTCGACGCTCGACTTCAAGGTCCGTCACACCGCCCCGGACAACCTGATCCTCGACGTCGACGAGGAGCAGGGGCCGGAACAGCGCGCGGCGTAACGCTAAACTGGGCCCCATGCAAGGGGCTGTAGCTCAGCTGGAAGAGCGCATCGCTGGCAGCGATGAGGTCAGGGGTTCGAGCCCCCTCAGCTCCATTCTTCCCGCCTGCCCACCATCTGGGCGGCGCCGGCAGCAGCACCTGCTCCTCCTGCAGCCCTAGCCGCCTCCTCAGCCGTAGTCGATCGCCCTCTTGCAGGGATTCCTCGCCTTGCGCTTAACCGCAAGATGCGGGTTTCCGTGCGCGAGTTGAGTTCTCCTCTATGGACCTTCGGGCGGGAGCCCAATTCCCTGCGCTGAGATGCCGCGACGCGACGACCCACAGATCGGTCTCGGGAAAGCCATCCGGCAGCTCAGGACGGAAGCTGGCCTGAGCCAGGAGACGCTTGGCCACCGGGCTGACATCCACCCGACCTGGATCTCCCACATCGAGTCCGGCCGGATCAACCCGACCTGGGGCAACGTGCGGCGGATCGCGAAGGGGCTGAAAGTCCCGCTGGCCGAGCTCGCCGACCTGGCCGAGAACCTGGAGCGCAAGTTCGGCGGAGGCTGAGCCGGGAGGGATCTACCGCAGGCCCGATGCGCGGAAGAGCTCCCGCAGGGACTCCGCTTTCTTCGCCAGTCGCGGAGCGGCGACGGCTCGGAACCGCAGCTTTCCTTCGCGGTAGCCCCAGACGCGGTCGCCGCCCGGGCCTTTGCTAACCACGAAGAGCCCGGGGCCCAGCTGCTTCGCCTGCTTCGGCCTGCCTTTGCCGGCGGCGGTGGTGGCGATGAAGACGGCTTTGCCGGCGGCGTCGAAGACCACCGCGACCGCGGCCTCCCGCGCCCCCTTCGCCTTCGCCCGCACCGAGCACCAGCGGAAGGAAC
Organism: Actinomycetota bacterium; assembly: GCA_030852475.1. Classification (GTDB taxonomy): domain Bacteria; phylum Actinomycetota; class Thermoleophilia; order Solirubrobacterales; family 70-9; genus VAYN01. Next base: position 5,400 of record JALYWY010000053.1, read on the forward strand.
GGTTCACCCGTTGCTGCGGCTGGCCGGCGGCGAACAGCGTCTGCTCAGGCGTGCGGCCGAGCCGCAGCGGGCCGAGGCCGGATCGGGAGAGGAGCTTCGGCGTCGCCGGGCAGATCGGTCCCGACGAGCCATCCGCCCCGGCCGCGCCGGTCGGTCCGGGGACGCCGATCGACCGTTCCCAGGTCTGCAGATAGGCCTCGGCGCCGCTCATCAGGTCGTCGGCGATCGGCTGACCGGCGAGCAGCCGCAGCTGCTCCATCCAGTCGGGGTAGAGGCCGTAGTGGGCGACCCCGTCTTTGTTGACGTCGTAGACGCGCTCGCCGGAGACCTGGCGGTCGAAGGTTACGCGCCCGTCCAGCGATTTGAACGGGTAGGAGACGGCGTTCGGCTTGTCGGCGCCGCGGGCCGGCGGCTGCGAGTGGAAGCCGTTGGCGTCGGCGCCGAACCCGATCCCAAACCGGTAGCGGGGGTCGGCGACCGCGCGCAGCTGTTTCCATTCCTCGATGAAGCTCTCCGGGCTGGTCGTGATCGGCTCGATGAAGCCCCCGAGGCCGTAGACGCGCGAGCGCAGCTCCGGGCTCATCCACGAGTGGGAGGAGATCACCCCCGAGTAATCACGTGCCTCCGCCAGCTCCAGCGTGCGGGTAGCGGTCTTCAGGCTCATGTGGTCGACCTCGATCATCAGGCCGCGGTCGATCATCTGCTGGACGGTGAATTCGCCCAGCGGCGTCAGCCCGAGGGCGTTGCAGTGGGGCGGAGGGGGATAGATCGGCAGCACGCCTTTCGGGATCAGGGCGAAGAGGCCGGCGTCGATCACGTCCCCGTCGGGGACGGCGGTGTCCTGGGGGTTGTCTTCGCTCTCGCCTTTGCAGGTTTCGATCTGCCAGAAGTGGCCGGTCTGCTTGAAGTTGGCGGCGTTGATCGCGACGCCGAAGGTGCCGCTGTCGAAGCGGACGCCGCCGAGCGCGTTGTCGAACTTGTGGATCGGGAAGAAGGAGGCGACCCCCATCCGCTCGATTTCGTCCAGCCCGGCGAGGATCTGCTCGCGGGTGCAGCGCGGGAGCAGTTCCGAGCCGCCGCAGCCGAAGATCTCCGAGGTCTCGATCCCCAGGACCACCGCCATCTTGCCTTCGTTGATCACCCGGCGCGCTTCGAAGGGGTCGCGGACGATCCGGAACCACCCTTTGCCGGGTCCGCCCGATTTGGCGTCGATGAACGCCTCCATCTCCTGGATCCGCCGGTACTGCAGCCGGACGCTGTCCATGTCGTCGCAGCTGTTGTGCTTGAGCGGGTAGACCTGGCAGAGGGCGACGTTCTCGACCAGGTCGTTGACCATGATCCGCACGCCGCCGAGGTAGGCCCGCTCGATCCAGCGGTAGTAGGTCTGCTCGTGGGTCTGCGAGGAGGGAGCCGGCCAGTCCTTGAAGGTCGGCCAGCCGACCGGGTCGTGTTTGCGCAGGGGGTCGCCGTAGAGGGCGTTCTCGAGAACCGCGGCGCTGCCGTCGGGGTAGTGGTCGGGGCAGTCGACCAGGGCGGCCGCCGGTCCAGCCGGGTTCCACGGTTCGCCGCAGTGGGCGTCGCCGCCGAGGAACTCGTAGGCGGTGACGTGGTTGTGGGCGTCGACCGTGCCGACGACTTCGGAATAGGGGGAGGCGCCCTGCCAGGGCGTGCCGGTGGCGTTGAGGCCGATCTCCGGGGCCTCGGCGGCCGAGGCGCTGCCTGGCGCGAGCGCCATCGATGCCAGCAGTAATCCCATCAGCGCACGCTTCCCCAGTCGCCGCATGGGGCTCTTCTACCCAAAATCGACTTCGTAAACCGGCAGTACTCAAAGGGCGGCCGGCGATTGCCGATGGTCTACTCGTGAGCACCGCGAATCAGCACGTCTTCTCCCACGGGATGGAGGACACGCGGGCGACCCTGGAGTCCTGGAGCCGGCGACCGTGGCAGGTGCTGCGGGCCTGGATCGCCCTCAGCCTCGCCGTGGCGCTGACGCTGCTCGGCGCGGTCTGGGCCGTCGCCGGGATGCTCACCCCGGACATCACCCCGATCCACCTGGCGGGCCTCACCTATCCCGCCGAGCCGGACGATCTGCTGCCGATCCTCTGGCGCAACTCGCTGGTGCTGGCGCTGCACGGCACCGCCTGCATCGCCGGCTTCATCGCCGGCGCCTCGATGCCGATCGCGGCGGCGCAGCGAACCGGCTTCAACCGCTGGGTCCACGTCAAGGCCGGCGAGTTCGCGATCCTCTTCGTCGCCGCGGTCACCCTCTTCTCGCTCGGCACGCAGGCGCTCTACCTCGGCCTGCAGGGGTCGACCCTTGCCTATCAGCTGCAGATCTCCAACTTCGAGCTGATCCTCAGCGTGCTTCCGCACGCGCTGCCGGAGCTGACCGCGCTCTTCCTGCCGCTCGCCGCCTGGTTGATCGCCAGCCGCCGTGGCGAGTGGAACCAGCTCCTCGCCGCCACCTTCATCACCGTGTTGCTGGCGATTCCGGTCGTGGTGATGGCGGCGGTGATCGAGGTCTACCTCTGGCCGCGGATCCTCGAAGAGCTTTCTCCCGGCCTCCGCGTTCTGCCGTTCTAGTCGGGGCGCAGGACCCCTCGACAGATCCTTCGTAAGATCGCTGCCGCTATGGCGGGCTACGAACCGAAAGAGATCGAGCGCAAGTGGCAGCGGGTCTGGGCCGAGGAGAAGACCTGGGAGGTCGCCAACCCGGGTCAGCCCGGCTTCGAGGGGTCGAAGCCGAAGGCCTACGTGCTGGAGATGCTGCCCTACCCCTCGGGCGAGCCCCACGTCGGCCACCTCAAGTGCTACGCGGTCGGCGACGCGATCGCCCACTTCCGCCGCCGCCACGGCTTCGAGGTGATCCACCCGATGGGCTACGACTCCTTCGGGCTGCCGGCTGAGAACAACGCGATCAAAACCGGCGAGCCGCCGCGGGTGGCGACCGAGCGTTCGATCGACTCCTTCCGTCGCCAGTTCCGCGAGTGGGGGATCTCGATCGACTGGTCGCGCGAACTGGCGACCCACACCCCCGAGTACTACCGCTGGACCCAGTGGATCTTCCTGCAGCTGTTCGAGCGCGGTCTCGCCTACCGGGAGGAGGCGGAGGTCAACTGGTGCCCGAAAGACGCGACGGTGCTGGCCAACGAGCAGGTCGTCGACGGCCGCTGCGAGCGTTGCGGCACCGAGGTGGAACAGCGCAGCCTCGAGCAGTGGTTCTTCCGCATCACCGAGTACGCCGACCGCCTGCTCGCCGACTTCGAGGCGCTGGAGTCGTGGCCCGAGCACGTGATCACCATGCAGCGCAACTGGATCGGCCGCTCCGAGGGGGCCGAAGTCGTCTTCCGCTGCGAGGAGGTCGACCTCGACTTCCCCGTCTTCACCACCCGCCCCGACACCCTCTTCGGCGCCACCTTCTTCGTCCTGGCGCCCGAGCACCCGGAGCTGGAGCGGCTCGTCGCCGGCACGCCGGCCGAGGAGGAGGTGCGCGAGTACGTCGACCGCGTGGGTCGCGAGTCGGCCGAGGAACGGGGGGCCGAGGACCGCGAGAAGACCGGGGTGCCGCTCGGCCGCTCCGTCGTCAACCCGGTCAACGGCGAGCAGATCCCGATGTTCGTCGCCGACTACGTGCTGATGGAGTACGGGACGGGGGCGATCATGGCGGTGCCGGGGCACGACTCCCGCGACTACGAATTCGCCCAGAAGTTCGGCTTGCCGGTGAAGCGGGTGATCGAGGGGAGCGATCCCGAGGAGGCGCGCGACGACGAAGGACTGCCGTATCCGGGGGACGGGCCGATGGTCGGCTCCGGCCGCTTCGACGGAACGCACAACCGCGAGGCCTACGGCGAGATCGTCGCCTGGCTCGAGTCGGAGGGCCGCGGCAAGCCGGCGGTCAACTATCGCCTGCGTGACTGGCTGGTCTCGCGCCAGCGCTACTGGGGGGCGCCGATCCCGGTCGTCTACTGCGACGAGTGCGGGATCGTGCCCGTGCCGGAGGAGCAGCTGCCGGTCGAGCTGCCGGAGATCGAGGATTACGCCCCGCAGGGCAAGAGCCCGCTGGCCGCGGCCGAGGAATGGCTGGCGACCGAGTGCCCGCGCTGCGGCGCCGGCGCCCGTCGCGAGACCGACACGATGGACACCTTCGTCGACTCCTCCTGGTACTTCCTTCGCTACCTCGACGCGCACAACGAGGAGGCGGCCTGGGACCGCTCGGCGGTGGACCACTGGATGCCTGTCGACCAGTACATCGGCGGCGTCGAGCACGCGATCCTGCACCTGATGTACGCGCGGTTCTTCGTCAAGGCGCTCGCCGACGACGGGCGGCTGGCGGCGCGCGAGCCGTTCGCGAACCTGCTGACGCAAGGAATGATCA
>JALYWY010000058.1 GCA_030852475.1 Actinomycetota bacterium
GGCTCTCGATGTGGGTGTCGACAGGGGGCGTTGCAGTCGTGGTCATCTGGTGCTCCTCTTTCTCATAGTGCGATTGCAACGTCGCCTTCCGGCGCGTTGACACAAGTTCGGACCATCTCTCCCTCGACCCCGTAGACCTCCCCGGTCCGCAGGTCCCTCACTTCCCCCTCGCAAAGCCTGCCGATGCAGGTGTGGCAGATCCCCATCCGGCAGCCGAACGGCAGCTCCGCCCCCGCCTCCTCGCCGGCGACGAGGATCGGCGTGCCCCCGTCGCACTCGGTCTCGACGCCGCTGGAGAGGAAGCGGATCACCCCGCCCTCCCCGGCGACCGCGTCGCCGCCGATCACCGGCTGGAAGCGCTCCATCTCCAGCATCTCGGGATCGCCCTCCGCGCCCCAGTGCTCGACCAGCGCGTCGAGCATCTCGCCCGGCCCGGAGACGAAGGCGCGGCGCTCGCGCCAGTCGGGGCAGAGCTCGTCGAGGTGGGCCGGGGCGACGCGCCCTGCTTCGCTGGTGATCTGCAGGTGTGGCCGGTAGCCGGAGCAGCGGCTGTCGAGGTCGCGCAACTGCTCGCCGAAGATGACGCCCTCGGGGGTGCGCGAGGAGTGGACGTGGACGACGTCGTGCAGCGCTTCGTCGCGGTCGAGGCTGCGCAGCATGCTCATGATCGGCGTGATCCCGCTGCCGGCGCTGATGAAGAGCAGCTTCCGCGGCGGCGGATCGGGCAGGACGAAGGTGCCTTCGACGCCGCCGAGGCGGACGATGTCGCCGGGCCGCGCCTGCCGCACGAGGTAGGGGGAGACCTTGCCCGAGTCGACCAGCTTCGGGGTGATCCCGATCAGCCCGTCGGGCCGGCCGGGGTCAGTGGTCAGCGAGTAGGCCCGCCAGTGGTGGACGCCGTCGACGACGACGCCGATCCGCAGGTATTGCCCCGGCTGGTGCCAGCCCCATTCGTAGCCGGGCTTGATCAGGACCGTGACCGCGTCGGGCGTCTCCGGCACGATCCGCTCGATCCGGCCCCGCAGCTCCTGCGTCGACCAGAGGGGGTTGATCAGTTCGAGGTAGTCGTCGGGCAGCAGCGGCGTGAAGAGGGAGCGCACAGCGTGAAGGGCGCGCTGGCGCACTTTCGGAACGTTTGGAGTAGCGCCTCGCTCTGCCATTGTCAGATGTTACACGGATCGATGTAAAGGTTACGTAAGGATCGTCACACCGATCCGCCCGCTCCTATACCCGCGCTGACAGGGATCAGTCGATCAGCTTCACATCGCTGATCTCGACCCGGTAACGACCCTCTTGTTCGCCCGAGGGAGCCGCTTTGGTGAACCAGATCAGGAAGTACTTCGCGGGGGAAGGGAGGTCGAGCTCGATTTCCTCGAACTCCTTCGCGTCGCTCACCTCGCCGACCGGTTCCCCCCATTCGGAGAGTTCCTCCGGCGGGCCGGCCGCCGCCGCGTAGATCTCCGCATCCCAGCCAGGGGTGCTGCGGACCAGCATCTCCTGCGGCGTCGTCGTCGCTTTCGCGACCACGTAGAGGCCGACTCCGGGGTTGGGGCCGGTCTTCGTCCCCGCGAATTCGTCGTCGTCGTAGTGCTCGCTGCTCCAGGCGGTGCCGGTCGGGTTGCCGTCGAGGGAGAGGCTGACCGCCTCGGGGTCCTCTTCGCCATCGCCCTGGGGGTCGTAGTCGGAGGCTTCGGCGAGCGCCACCTGGGAGCCCTTGTCTTTGAGGGCGCCACCGCCGCCCCCCGGGCCGTTGCCGCTGCTGATCAGTACCACCGCCGCCACGGCGCCGGCGAAGGCGAGCAGCAGCAGGACGAGCGCGAGGCGGGACCAGCGACCGCCGCTGGAGAGCTTGCGCTCGGTTGGCGGCACCGCTTCCAGCACGCTCGTCGCCTCGCCCGTGGTCGTGCCGGCCCGCGCCGCCTCGACCTCGAGCGCGGTCGCGAGATCGTCGATCAGCTCGCCGACCTGCTGGTAGCGCTGGTCGGGGTCCTTGGCGGTGGCCCGCTCGACCACCATCGCCGCCGCCGCGGAGAGCTCGGGCCGCCGCTGCTGGACGTCGGGCAGCTCCTCGTTGACGTGTTTCATCGCCACCCCGACCTGGCTGTCGGCCTGGAAGGGGACCTGCCCGGTCAGCATCTCGTAGAGGACGACGCCGAGCGAGTAGATGTCGGAGCGCTGGTCGACCGGGTGGCCCATCGCCTGCTCGGGGGCGACGTAATCGGTGGTCCCGAGGACGCGGCCGGTCGCCGTCATCCCGTCCTGTTCGAGCTGGCGCGAGATCCCGAAGTCGGTCAGCTTCGCCCGTCCCTCGGAGTCGATGAGGACGTTCTGCGGCTTGATGTCGCGATGGACCA
>JALYWY010000064.1 GCA_030852475.1 Actinomycetota bacterium
GGATCATCTCGCTTGCCGCCTCGAAGGTGCCGCATTCCGGGGGCGCGATGAAGGGCCCGGCGGCATTCCCCAGTTTCAGCTCGAGCTCTTCGAAGGGCAGCTGGGGCAGGCTGGGGAGGCGGACCGCCCAGGATCCTTCGGCGGCGTCGAACTCGAGCAGGGCCGGCAGCGCCAGCTGGATCCCGCCCGCGGAGCCGATCAGGGCGAGTCGGTAAGTGCTCAGCGAGAAGGGACCGAGGAAGAGGGCGGTGCCCGCGAACGGCGCTTCGACGCCGAGGACGGTGGCCGAGAAGGAGCCCAGCGGCGCGGGCGGCGATGGAAGCGCTTCCTCGTCCAGCTGCAGCTCGGGCGGGAGCGCGAGGAAGATTTCTCCGGCGTCCGAGGAGGAGCGGCCGCCTGGCGAAAGGTCGCCAGGGATCTCGACGGCGAGGTTCAGCCCGGCCTGGGCGCTGGCTTGGGACGAAGTGAGGCCGACCTCGAGCGCGGGGTGGAACGCGAGTTTGCCGCAGCCGACCATGGAGGAAGTCGAACCGCTGGCGCTCGCGAAGTCACCGGGGTCCTGGTAGGAGTCCACTTCTACGGAGAGGGCTTTTCCCGGCCCGCAGGAGGTGGGGTTGCGGGTGAAGGGGGCCGCGGGCGCGCTCGCGGGCCCTCCGCGCTCCGCGTCGTGAACGGGGTCGGCGGGCACTCCCCAGAGGGTGAGGGCGAGGCTCCGCAGGGGCGTTGACTGCGGAAGGTTCCTGAGCGCCAGTTCGAGCCCGTATTCGCCGCCGAGCGAGGCGGTCACCGGCGCTTCCACCGGGACTTCGGCGGTGGGGACGACGAAGCCGAGGCGGGTTCCGCCGCCTTCCGGCGCCAGCAGGTGGACCGGCGCCGTCCCGAGCTCGAATTCGGGATTGCCTTCGTAGCTTCCGTGGACGGTGACGACCCCGACCTGAGAGTCCACCGGGCATTCCGACCCCCCGAACTGAGCGGGGGTGCAGCGCACCTGGAGGCTCGGGTAGAGGAAGTAGCCGGGAGGCAGGTCGATCAGCAGGTCCTTCGCCGCTTCCGGTTCCCCTGGATCTTTCAGAGCAACCCAGATGTCGAGATCGGCGTGGGCGCCGGCCTGGGAGTCGGAGGGCGAGAGCGCGGACGATTCGATGCTCGGCGCGGCGCCGGCCGTGCCCGTCAGCGGGCCGAGGCAGAGGCAGGCGAGGCAGAGCAGGAGGGTATGAGCCGCACGGCGCATCCGCCCGCAGGCTACTGACCGCTCGCGAGGGTGTCTAACGCTCCGCGGCGCCGGTCGGCAGAGAGATCGCTCGCCGGCGCTCAGCTGACCGAGGCCGAGGAGGGCGCGTCGTCGTCCTCCTCGAGCGGGCCCTCGACGACGCTGTCGGGGTCGGGCAGCTTGATGTCCGGCTTGGCCCCGTAGTCGAAGAACTCCATCCGCATGTCGACCGTCATCAGCGGCTCGCCGGGCTCGCCCGGCATCGGGACCACCATCCGCAGTCGCCGCAGCAGGTTCTTGCGGTCGACCCAGGCTTCGGCGCTGATCTGGGTCGGCGATTCGCCCTCGATCCGTTCGTAGGCGTCGGCTTCGACGTCCTTGCCCTTCTCGCGCAGGACGTCGACGAGCTCGCTGATCCTGACTTCGCCGCGGTAGCGGCGGGTCATCTTGCCGTTGATCGATTCCTTGCCGACCAACTTGACCTGCTCGGAGGAGTCCAGCATTTCCATCGTCTCCTCCATGTTCAGCGGCGTTTCGTCTTCCTCCGGCTTTTCCGATTCGAGGGTCCGCACCCATTCCTTGCCGGGCGGCAGATCCTCGCCGACGACGTCGCCGCCCTCGTACTCGACTTCACCGTCGTCGATGTAGATCATCTGCACCTGCTCGCCGGTGATCGGGTGGGTCACCTCGAAGGTGAGGCGGCTGCGCTCGGTTTCTTCGTTGTAGACGCCGCCGCCTTTGGCGCTGACCGGCTGGGGGAAGGCGGGGGAGCTGTAGATGACGTAGAGCGAGAGGCGGCCGCCCGAGTTCTCTTCCACCCGCTCCGCCGCCGCGGCGACCGGGTTGAGCGCGATCGGGGCTTCGGGCGAGCCTTCTTCGCTGCTGTTGAGGAAGGAGTTGGCGAGGACGGCGAGCAGCAGCACCGAGAGGAAGCCGGCGACCTGGAGGAGGCGGCGGGAGAGCGGCTGGAGCGGCTCGTCGCCGAAGGCCTTGGCGGCCAGCGGGGAGGACTGCGAAGGCTGCCCCGGCTGCTGGGCGGTGTGCGACGGCGCGACGGCGCCGCCAGCCCCATAGCTCCCCCAGACGGGTTTGGCGCCAGGCGGCGGAGTGGAGTTTGGCGGCGCTCCCGACAAGGCATAGAGTCATCGGCCATACACCTGATCGACTTGAGCATTTAGGAGACGGCTGGACGATGGGACTCTTGGATCCAGCGCCGCCGCCGTTCGAGGTCTCCGAGTGGAGGCGCCTGTCGCACCTGGAGCGGATCAAGCCGCTGGCCCAGGACTGGGCGCTGAACGGGTTCGGGACCCCGGTCGCGGTCTACTTCCTCTACGTCTTCAAGATCCTCGCCTACGCGGGCCTCGGCGCCCTGCTGATCTTCGCCACCAGCGGCTGGCCCGAGTGGACCGCTCCGATCGTCTTCCAGAAGGCGGTCGTCTGGACGCTGCTCTGGGAGGTGCTGGGGCTCGGCGCCGGCTCGCTGCCGCTGACCCTGCGCTTCAGCCCGATGGTCGGCGGCTTCCTCTACTGGCTGCGGCCGGGGACGACGCGGCTGCCGCCCTGGCCGGAGAAGGTGCCGGGGACGCGGGGCACGACCCGGACCTGGCTCGACGTCGCTCTATATATAGGGCTGGTCGGGACGGCGGTGTACCTGCTCTTCTCGAACCCCGTCACGGCGCTCGACCCCGTCGCGGTCGGCGTCATGCTGGCGTTCCTCGGCGCGCTCGGCCTTCGCGACAAGGTCCCGTTCCTGGCGGCGCGGGCCGAGGTCTACGGCACGCTCGCGATCATCTTCCTCTTCCCGGTGACCAACATGGTCGTCGCCGCGCAGCTCGTCTTCTTCTGCATCTGGTGGGGGGCGGCGTCCTCGAAGCTGAACCGCCACTTCCCCTTCGTGGTCACGGTGATGATCAGCAACACGCCGTGGAACAAATCGCGGCGGGCGAAGAAGCAGCTCTACACCGACCACCCGGAGAACCTGCTGCCCTCACGGATCGGGGCGCTGAGCGCGCACCTCGGGACCGTGATCGAGTTCACCCTGCCGCTGATCCTGATCCTCACCCAGGGCGGGCTGCTGGGGACGATCGCCCTGGTCGGGATGGTGATCTTCCACGTCCACATCTTCTCGACCTTCCCGCTGGCGGTCCCGCTGGAGTGGAACGTGTTCATGATCTTCGGCCTCTTCTTCCTCTTCGGCCACTACGCCGACGTGCCCTTCTCGACGGTCGACGACCCGCTGCTGCTGGTGATCCTCGCGCTGATCTGCGTCGGCCTGCCGGTGCTGGGGAACTTCCGCCCCGACCTCGTCTCGTTCCTGCCCTCGATGCGCTACTACGCCGGCAACTGGGCGACGAGCCAGTGGCTGTTCCGCAAGGACACCGGCGCCGAGGCGAAGCTCGACCGCGAGATCGTCAAGGCGGCGCCGATCGTCGAAGAGCAGCTGAAGAAGTTCTACGAGCCGGAGATGATCGAGGTGCTCC
>JALYWY010000074.1 GCA_030852475.1 Actinomycetota bacterium
GGGCTGCGATCGGTCGGTCCGGTTTGGAGCCGCGCCAACGCCTTCGCGACCGGCGTCCAGTTCGCCTTCCCCTCCTCCCCGGACATCGGCCCCGGCCTGACCGATCGCGGCGAGGCGCTGGTGGCCGCCTGCGCGGAGCTGGGCGTCCTCGTCGACCTCAGCCACATGAACGAAGCCGGCTTCTGGGAGGTCGCCCGGATGGAACCGGGGCCGCTGGTGGCAAGCCACTCCGGCGCCCATGCCCTCTGCGCCGCCTCGAGGAACCTCACCGACGCCCAGCTGGACGCGATCGCCGCCAGCGGCGGTCTCGTCGGGATCGTCTTCGCAACGGCCTTCCTCCGAGCGGACTTCGCCGACGACGACGCCACGCCGATCGTCCTGATCGCCGAGCACGCCCGCTACGTGGCAGACCGAATCGGGGTCGAGCACGTCGCCCTCGGCTCCGACTTCGACGGAGCGACGATTCCGGCCGAGATAGGAGATGCGGCGGGAATGCCCAGGCTGCTCGAAGAGCTCCGGGAGGTGGGCTTCGGCGAGGAGGAGCTGACGGCGATCTGCTGGCACAACTGGCGCCGGGTGCTTGCCTCCTGGTGGCAATAACGTCCTTCCAAGTGGGTAGAAGAGGGTCGCCCACCACCGAAGGAGGCCCTATTTCATGCGCGCTATGGCTTTCGTCTGGAGCGTGATCATCATCGGCGGGATCACCTACTTCTCGATCATCGGCCTCGCCCATCACTGATGCCGGCGAAGAAATTCATCAAAGAGAACTCGCTCTCGCTGTTCTTCCTGGCGATCTTCCTGCTGGCGCTGGTCGGGCAGGCGATCGCCGGGCACAGCCTCTACAACGAGGAAGCGGTCGCCCACCAAGAGGGCACGATCAGCTTCTGGCGCTACCTCACCTCCTCGGACTTCGGCAACGCGGTGATGGAGAACTGGCAGTCGGAGTACCTGCAGTTCGCGCTCTTCGCCCTGGCGACCGTATGGCTGCTGCAGAAAGGCTCGCCGGAGTCGAAGGAGCTGGACAAAGCCGGCACCGAGTCCGACAAGGAGCAGAAGATCGGCCGCTGGGCCGAAGAGGACTCGCCGCGCTGGGCAAGGGTCGGGGGCGTCAGGACCGCGATCTACTCGAACAGCCTGATCATCGCGATGGCCCTGGTCTTCCTCGGCTCCTGGTTTGCCCAGTCGGTCACCGGCTGGACCGACTACAACCAGGAGCAGCACGATCACGGCGACCCCCGCCTCTCCTGGTGGGGCTACGTCGGCAGCGCCCAGTTCTGGGAGGCGACCCTCCAGAACTGGCAGTCGGAGTTCCTCGCCGTCGGCTCGTTTGCGGTGCTCGTCGTCTACCTCCGGCAGCGCGGATCGCCCGAGTCAAAGCCGGTCGGCGCCTCCCTCCACGACGCCACCGGTCAAGAGGGTTAGAGGGGGGTCCCACAAAGGTTCTAGGGAATTTTGGGGATGCACAGCAAAATTTCCTTTGATAGAAGTGCTTGTATTGGAGCAATGGCTCCGGCTCGCGGGGGCAGGGAACCCCTGGAGCGCCAATCAATGAAAGGACCAGTCATGAAGCGACTTTTCCTGGCCGCAGCTGTGCTGTCGGCTTTGCTGATTCCGGCCGCGTCGGCCGGTGCGGCACCCACGGGGGAGTACAAAAATTTCGTGCAGTGCCCCCTTGCTAATCCCACCCTGGACGCCTGCTTCTACTCCGTCTCCACCGGCGGCGAAGTCACCACCGGCAAAAAAACCGTCCCGGTGAAAAACCCGCAGGTCCTGCAGGGCGGCCTTAACTATCTCGGGATCGACGTCCTGGATACGCTCGAATTCCTGCCGGCCAAAAACGGCGAATCCCTGTCCAAAACGCCGCAGCCGGTTCCGGGCGGATTGCTTGGAGTCACCGCTCCGACCTGGTGGCCTGGCTTCCTCCAGGATCTGTTCAACGAAACGATCAACAACGGCTTCACCGGCGTCACCGCGACCGTCGAACTGGCGGGTCCCCCCAGCGCGGTCAAACTGAACCTCCTCAGTGCGCTGACGACGCAGGGCACGGCCCTCGCGATGCCTGTGAAAATCAAGCTGAGCAACCCCTTCCTGGGGAACAACTGCTACATCGGCTCGAACTCGAACCCGATCAAATGGAATTTCACGACGGGTACGACCGCGCCGCCGGCTCCGAACAAACCGATCACCGGCAGCCCGGGTGAACTGCACGAAGCCGATGGCGGCCGGATCATCCGCGTCACCGGGGCGAAACTCGTGGACAACTCGTTCGCGGTCCCCGGCGCCAATGGTTGCGGCGGCCTGTTCTCGTTCCTGATCGATCCGTTCGTCAACTCGGTCGTCGGCGTTCCGGCCCCTGCCGGGCAGAACACCGCGATCCTGGTGAACAACATCGAACTGGGCGACCCGCAGGGCGTCATCGAAAGCGAATAGCAGCAACCGCCTCTAGCTCAGGGGCACTCGGGGGCGCCCGCCATATGGC
>JALYWY010000092.1 GCA_030852475.1 Actinomycetota bacterium
CGGGCCCTACGACGAGTACGAGAAGAACCGCGAGCCGCACAACGGGGTGATGCGGATGCACCGCGACGCCGCCTACGACGTCGACCCGACCGGGATCAAGGGCGACCTGCTCGAGGCGGCGCAGCGCGCCTGGGACGAAGCGGTCGAGCTCGGCGAGGAGCACGGCTACCGCAACGCGCAGGCGACGGTGCTGGCGCCGACCGGGACGATCAGCTTCCTGATGGACTGCGACACCACCGGGATCGAGCCCGACTTCTCGCTGGTCAAGTTCAAGGAGCTGGTCGGCGGCGGTTCGATGACGATCCCCAACCGCTCGGTGCCGCTGGCGCTGCGGACGCTCGGCTACTCGGAGGCGGAGATCGACCAGATCAACGCCTACATCACCGAGAACAACACGATCGTCGGCGCCCCCGGCCTGAAAGAGGAGCACCTGCCGGTATTCGACGTCGCGGTCGGCGAGCGGGCGATCTCCCACACCGGCCACATCGACATGATGGCGGCGACGCAGCCGTTCATCTCCGGGGCGATCTCCAAGACCGTCAACCTGCCGCAGTCGGCCACGGTCGACGACATCGCCGACGCCTACACCCGCGGCTGGAAGGGCGGCCTCAAGGCGCTGGCGATCTACCGCGACGGCTCGAAGACGGCGCAGGCGCTGCGCACCGACGCCCAGGAGGAGAAAGAGGCGGAGGCCGAGGTGGCGATGGCCGAACCGGTCCGCAAGAAGATGCCGCGCGAGCGCGAATCGATCACCCACAAGTTCTCGATCGGGGGCCACGAGGGCTACATCACCGCCGGCAAATACGAGGACGGGACGGTCGGCGAGATCTTCCTCACCGACATCGGCAAGGAGGGCTCGACGATGCGCGGGCTGCTCAACGCCTTCGCCACCGCGATCTCGCTCGGCCTCCAGTACGGGGTGCCGCTGGAGACCTTCGTGCGCAAGTTCAGCTACATGCGCTTCGAGCCGGAGGGGATCACCGGCAACCCGGAGATCCCGTTCGCGAAATCGATGCCGGACTACATCATGCGCTGGCTCGGCAGCCGCTTCATCGAGGACACCGAAGTGCTCGAGGAACTGGGGATCATGACCAGCGAGGTCCGGGCCAAGAAGGACACCGAGCAGCTCGGCCTCGGCATCGCCACCGACACCGCCGGCCCGGCCAACGGCAACGGTCACTCGAACGGCGGTAACGGCAACGGCGCCCCCGCGGCGAAGTCCGATGCCCCGGTGCCGGCGGCCGCGGCGCTGACCGAAACCCCCCCGGTCCGCCCGGCGAAGATGCAGGGCCTCGACCTCGGCCCGGCCTGCGAGCAGTGCGGCGGGATGATGCAGCGGACGGGCAGTTGCTACACCTGCTCCAGCTGCGGCAACAACACCGGCTGCGGCTGAGCCCGCGTTCCAGCACCCGATAGGAGCTTAAGAATCGGCCCTCCGGGGCCGATTCTTCGTTTGTGCGCAGCAGCGACGACCTGCGGGTGGCAATCAAGATCAGCATCGGCGTGCTCTGCGCCGCCGCCTTCGTCCTGATCCTGGTCATCCTCTCGGGGAACGAGCTCGACGACACCAGCGGCCAGGCCATCGGCACGGCGGCCGCGCTGGCCTTCCTCAGCCTCACGGCCATCGCCGGCTCCCATCTGCAACTTCGCCAACCTCGGCTCGGGCTGCTCGGGCTCGCGACCGTCGCCGTCTCGGTGCTGGCGTTCCTGGTCGTCACCCTGGCGATCTGGTCCGAGGACCACTGGGAGGCGGCTGGAATCTGCCTGGTTCTGGCCTTCGCCGGCGGCCACAGCTCGGTCCTCCTCGCCGGTGCCGACGACGCGGACGACGACACGGTCCGCCTCGTCAGGGGCGGCACGATCGTCGCGCTCTGGCTGTTCGCGCTGCTGGTAGTCGCAGAACTCCTCCAGTCCGGGGATAACGTGTCCGAGCAGGCGCTCGGCGTGGTCGCGGTCCTCTATGTCCTCGGCGCCCTCCTCCTCCCGCTGCTGCGCCGGGCCACTCCCAAGCGTGACGTTCCGCGGCAGGTCCAGCTCGATCACCTGCAGCTCGCGGGAACCGATTCCGCTCGCACGGCGCGCTTCTACGCCGAGGGCCTGGGGATCGGCAGCTCGGTCGGGGTTGGCGAAGAGGACAAGGTCTGCCTCGTCTGGCCGGGGACGGCGGAGAGCGCGGTGACCCATCTGCTCAACAGGGGCATCGAGGTGATCGGCGAGCCCACCGTGGGATCGGGCGCCAACGGCGCCGGCGTCAGCGTCTACTGCCGCGACCCCGACGGGCGCTTAGTCGAGCTGATCTCCTACGGCTAGGGCTCGACGCCGCGACCGGAGAGCCACTCGGTCACCGGCTCGGGAGGGTCGCCCTCGAAGACGAGGCGGGTGCCCTCGCGGAGGACGTGGTCGCCGTTGTCGGCCTGGCTGGGGTTGGTGGCGAGCCAGACGGCGGCCGCCGCGGCGGCGAGGGCGGCGGGGCTGTCGCCCTCGGGGTCGATCCCGCGGACGGTGCCGAGCAGCTCGCCCTGGAGATCCTCGGCGGCGGTGGCCGGCCGGTCGTCGTCCTCGAAGCTCTCGAAGAGGCCGGTGACGGCGGTGTCGGTGCCCTCGGGGTCGCAGATCGCCGCCGCCTCGCGCACGAGCTCGGAGATGGTCGGGATCGTCTCGCGGCTGCCGGGCTTCATTGCGGTCCCAACTACCCGTGTCGATGGGCCGAAAACCGCGCCTATATATCTGGAAATAGGCCCGTCGGCCTAGTGGAGGACGACGGTGGCGTCGTGCCTGGGGGTCTCGGTGATGGCGCGGCGGAAGGGGCGCTCTGAGGCTGGGTTGGCCGGCTGGATCTCGCGGCGGCGGATCAGCTCGCGGAGGACGACGGCCATCTCGAACTGGGCGAAGGCGGCGCCGAGGCAGCGGCGGACGCCGCCGCCGAAGGGGATCCAGGTGTAGGTGCCGGGCGGGTTGTCGAGGAAGCGCTCGGGCAGGAACCGCTCCGGTTCGGGGTAGATCTCCGGGTCGCGGTGGATCAGGTGGATGCAGGGGGTGACCGAGGCGCCGGCGGGGAGCTCGTAGCCGCCGAGCTCGACCGGCTCGGTCAGCTTGCGGACGACCAGCACGATCACCGGCCGAAGGCGGAGCGTCTCCTGGATCGTCGCCGTCAGGTACTCCTCTTCGCCGGCCTCGATCTCGTCCCGCAGCCGCTCGAGCTTCTCGGGATGGCGGACGAGCCGCTCCATCGCCCAGGAGAGCGCGGTCGCCGTCGTCTCGTGACCGGCGACCAGCAGGGTCAGCAGCTCGTCGCGGATCTCGGCGTCGCTCATCGGGCTGCCGTCCTCGTGGCGCGCGCCCACCAGCATCGAGAGGATGTCCTCGCGCTCGGTCACGTCCGCAGCCGCGCGGCGCTCGGCGATCTCCTGCGCGATCAGCGCGTCGACCGGCTCGACCCGGCGCCGGAAGGGTCCGGTGCGGGTCATCCGGTCGGGGCCGATCGCCAGGATCGGCAGCAGCAGCGCCGGGTTGGTGGTGAGGTCGAGGAAGTTCCGCAGCGCCTCCCGCAGCGGCTCCATCCGCTCGGCCTCGTGGACGCCGAAGACCGTCTCGATGATGATCTCCAGGGTGATCGCCTGCATCCGCGGGCGCAGCTTGTGGGGAACCCCGGTGGGCCAGCTCTCGATCTCGCGGGCGGCGATCTCGGTCATCTTCTCCCCATAGGCCTTCATCCGGTCGCCGTGGAAGGGGGGCAGCAACAGCCGCCGCTGGGAGATGTGCTTCTTCTCGTCGAGGACGAGGACCGAGTTGTCGCCGAGGACGGGGCGCAGGATCTGGTTGCCCTCGCCGGCATGGAAGACGCGGGGATCGCCGGTGAAGACCTGCTTCACCAGCTCCGGATCGCTGAGCATCACCCAGGTGCCCTCGTAGGCGATCTTGACCGTGAACATGCGGCCGAAGCGGGCGCGGCTCTGCTCGAGGAACCACTGCGCCTGGCGCGACCAGATCGCCGTCTGCAGCGCCCGCGGCATCCGGGGGCCCGGGGGGAGACCTCGGATCGGAGCCATGGATTCACCTTAGTTCTGAATGTGGGCGCGGGTGTGTGACGTTCGTACTTCGGAACCGCTGGCGCCCAAGGGTGTCCTGCGCTGGATGCTCGGACACCCTTGGGCGAACTCGGGCCGCGAAATCCACCAGGCACGTCCCTGCCCCTGGTTACATAGCCTCCAGGCGTGGCCGAACCACCCCGCCTTTCTCCGGCTGTGGAGCATCGCTTCCTCAAGTTCATCTGCGGGTTGCCGCGTGGGGTGCAGCGGCGGTTGTTCGGGGCGCCGCCGCAGGTCGAGGGGCAGACGCTGGCGAGTGACATCCATGCGCTGGTGCAGATCGCGAAGCTGGCTCGCGGGGAGGGTCTGAGCGAAGGGGCAGCGGTCGAGGAGGCGCGGGTGGAGCGGCGGCGCGAGGCCGAAGTCGTCGGTGGGCAGGTGCCGATTCCGATGGCGCGGGTCGAGCAAGTCGAGATCCCGGGGCCGGGAGGGACGATGGGCGGACGGCTGTACGTGCCCACCGAGCCGGCGCCCTCGGCCCTGCTCGTCTACTACCACGGCGGCGGCTGGGTGATCGGCGACCTCGAGACCCACGACCGGCCCTGCCGCTTCCTCGCCCACCACGCGGGGGTGCAGGTGCTGGCGGTCGACTACCGGCTCGCCCCCGAGCACCCGTTCCCGGCCGCCCCCGAAGACGCCTTCGCCGCCTACCGATGGGCCAGCGCCAACGCTGCCCGCTTCGGGGTCGAGCCGGCGCGGATCGGCGTCGGCGGCGACAGCGCCGGCGCCAACCTGGCCGCGGTCGCCTGCCTGCTGGCGCGCGACGAGGGAGCTTCGCAGCCGGCGATGCAGCTGCTGATCTACCCGGTGACCGACTGCACCCAGGAGCTGCCTTCGCGGCGGACCTTCCGCGAGGGCTTCCTCCTCACCCGCCGCGACATGGACTGGTTCGAGGACGCCTATCTCCCCCCGGGAGCCAACCGCGGCGACCCCCGCGTCTCGCCCCTGCAGGCGGACGACCTCGGCGGGCTTCCCCCCGCCTACCTCGCCACCGCCGGCTTCGACCCGCTCCGCGACGAGGGCGAGGCATACGCACTGAAGATGCGCGAGGCGGGCGTGCGGGTCGCCCTCCGCCGCCACCCCGGTCTCGTCCACACCTACGCCAACCTGACCTCGATCTGCCCCTCAGCCCGGGCTGCGATGCTGGAATCAGCCGCGGTCCTCCGCACGGGTCTCGCCTGAACCGCTACTCGTACTGCAGCGACTGCAGGACGTCGAGGCGCGAGGCGCGGCGCGCCGGCAAGATCGCCGCCAGGACGCCGGCCAGAGCGGCGAGCACCAGGAGGACGACGAGGGAGATGACCGGGTAGGAGAGGGTGAAGCCTTCGTCTTTCAGCGGCTCGGAGATCAGGGTCGCGAAGACGATGCCCAGCACCAGCCCGAGGATGCCGCCGATCAGGGCGGTGATCACCGCCTCGTAGCGGATCATCGTCCGCACCTGGCGGCGCGACATCCCGATCGCCCGCAGCATCCCCAGCTCGCGGGTGCGTTCGTGGATCGAGAGCGCCAGCGTGTTGGCGATCCCGAACAGCGAGATCAGGATCGCGAAGACGAGCAGGGCGTAGACCAGCATCACCAGCTGGTTGATCTGTTCTTCGCGGCTCTCCTTCAGTT
>JALYWY010000109.1 GCA_030852475.1 Actinomycetota bacterium
TCGTCGGGGATCAGGAAGACGACGTTGCCGGAGTCGAGTTCGCTCGCGATCCGGTGGGCGATGTAGGCGATCGCGCCGCCGGAGACGCCGGCGAAGACGCCCTCCTCCTCGAGCAGTTTCTTGGTCCAGACGATCGCGTCGCGGTTGGCGACCATGATCTTGCGATCGAACATCGAGATGTCGATGATCGGCGGGATGAAGCCGTCGTCGAGCGAGCGCAGGCCCTGGACGAGCTCGCCCTGTTTCGGCTCGGCGGCGACTATCAGCGTCTCCGGGTTGGCCTCCTTGAGGCGGCGGCCGTTGCCCATCAGGGTGCCGCCGGTGCCGAGGCCGCCGACGAAGGCGGTCACCTCGTCGAGCTCTTCGAGGATCTCCACCGCGGTGCCGTTGTAGTGGGCGAGCGGGTTGGCCTCGTTGCCGTACTGGTAGGGCATGAAGTAGCCGGGCTCCTCGGCCATCTCCAGCGCCACCTCGACGGCGCCGTTGGAGCCCTTCGGCCCCTCCGAGTAGACGATCTCCGCCCCGTACATGCGCAGCAGCTGGGTCCGCTCCTCGGTGACGTTGTCGGGCATCACCACCTTCAGCGGGTAGCCCTTGCGGCGGCAGATCATCGCCAGGGCGATGCCGGTGTTGCCCGAGGTCGGTTCGAGGATCGTGTGGCCGGGTTCGATCGCGCCCTCGGCCTCGGCCGCCTCGATCATCGATTTCGCCACCCGGTCCTTGACCGAGCCGGTCGGGTTGTGCCCCTCGAGCTTGGCGTAGATGCGGACGTCGGGCTTCGGCGAGAGCCGCGGCAGCTCGACCAGCGGCGTGTTGCCGATCGACTCGACGACGTTGCCGAAGCGGCCTCCACAAGGTTTGTTGAGTATCTGCTCTCGCGCCATCGGCCCGCCCGTTACTTCAGAAAGTGTAGCTAGGGGTAGCCAAGGCCCGGCCGACCGATTAAAAACTCCTGTAACGGGGACGTAACGCGCAGCCTGTATACCTACGCAGGCGTCCTGTCCATTGTTGATCGGAGGGAACTCGATGAGAAACACCCGGCTGACCGCGCTCCTGGCGGTCCTGCTCCTGGCACTCGCCTCGCTGGCCGTGGCCGGTTGCGGGGATAGCGACGATGAGACCACCTCTGGCGGCGGAGGCGGTGGCGAGCCCCTGACCGTCGGCTCCGACATCCCCTATCCGCCCTTCGAGATGGGCAAAGCACCCAATTACGAAGGCTATGACGTCGAACTGATGGAAGCGATCGCCGAAAAAATCGGCCGCAAAGCGGAGTTCCAGGACACCTCCTTCGACACGATCTTCCGCGACCTCGCGCAGGGCCGCTTCGAAGCGGTGGCCTCGGCGACGACGATCACCGACG
Organism: Actinomycetota bacterium; assembly: GCA_030852475.1. Lineage (GTDB taxonomy): Bacteria > Actinomycetota > Thermoleophilia > Solirubrobacterales > 70-9 > VAYN01. Next base: position 1,361 of record JALYWY010000109.1, read on the forward strand.
AACGCGAGGAGACCGTCGACTTCACCAACCCCTACTACTTCTCCGAACAGGCGATCCTGGTCAAAGAAGGCGGGGAGAAAATCGAAGACGTCGAAGGCCTGAGCGGCGGCACGATCGGCGTCCAGCAGGGCACGACCGGTGAGGAATTCGTCGAAGAAGAAGGCGACGCGGGCGAAGTGCGGGCCTACCCGCAAGGCCCGGACGCGGTCAACGCGCTCAAATCCGGGGTTCTCGACGCGGTGGTGATCGATATCCCGGTCGCCGAAAACGCGGTCGAGGCGGGAGGCGTCGAAGTCTCCGCGGCGATCCCGACCGAAGAAGAGTATGGCTTCGTCGTCCAGCAGGGCGAGGAAGAGCTGCTGGAAGAAATGAACAAAGCCCTCGAAGAACTGAAGGACGACGGCACCTTCACCCAGATCCACGAAAAATGGTTCAAACGGCCGCCGGCCAAAGCGCTGCTGGAAGCCACCCACGAACCAAGCTGAGGCGGTAACCGGCCCAAGCAGCGAGGGGCGCCGGCGACGGCGCCCCTCTACGTTTGCAAGCGACGCCAACCGGTGACTTAGAAGAAGCTATGCAGGAACTGATCAACCAGTACTTCGACGTCGGCTTCATGGTCGACCATTTCGACGAAGTACTGGAGGGCTTCTGGTTCACGATTCAGCTCTCGATCGTCGCCGGGGTCCTCTCGCTGATCTGGGGGCTGATCCTCGCCCAGCTGCGCCAGCTGCCCGGCAAAGCCGCTCTTCCCGTTCGCTTCGCCACGATCGCCTACATCGACGTCTTCCGCGGCATCCCGCTGCTGATCATGATCCTGCTGATCTCCGGCAGCGTCCCGCTGCTCGAGTTTCTGCCCGAGTGGCTGCGGCTACCCCAGTGGTTCGGCAAACCGGACAACTTCTGGTTCGGCGTCTTCGCGATCACGATCACCTACGGCGCCTACATGGCCGAGGTCTACCGATCTGGGATCGAATCGGTCCCCCGCGGTCAGACGGAGGCCGCGCGTTCGCTGGGAATGAGCCACCGCCAGGCAATGCGCTACATCGTCGTGCCGCAGGCGGTGCGCAAGGTCTTCGCGCCACTGCTCAACGATTTCATCGCCCTGATGAAGGACACGACCCTGGTCAGCGCGATAGCCCTCAGCGAGGTGGCGCTGGTCGGGCGCGACCTGCAGTCGCAGTTCCTCAACAGCTCCGGGCTGATCCTGGGGGCGATCATGTTCCTCGTCGTCACCCTCCCCCTCGCCCGCCTCGTCGACAGGCTGATCGCCCGCGAGCAGGGCCGCTTCACCCGCGGCGCCCCCCGCATGGAGGCGCTCTGATGGCCGGCGAGGCGATGGTGAGCCTGCACGGGGTCCACAAGCGCTTCGGCAAGCTCGAGGTGCTGCGCGGCGTCGACCTCGAGGTGAAGAGAGGGGAAGTCGTCTGCGTCCTCGGCCCCAGCGGCTCGGGCAAGAGCACGCTGCTGCGCTGCGTCAACCTGCTCGAGCCGCCCGAGGAGGGAGACATCCACCTCGAAGAGCGCAGCATCTGCAAGGGGCCCGGCTCCGGGACCGGCGAGCAGAGCTGGGAGCTCGACTTCGTCCGCCAGCGGGTCGGGATCGTCTTCCAGCAGTTCAACCTCTTCCCTCACAAGACGGCGCTCGAGAACGTGACCCTGGCGCAGGAAAAGGTGCTCGACCGCCCGAAGGCGGAGGCGCGAGAGAAGGGGACCAAGCTGCTCGAGCGGGTCGGCCTCGGCGACAAGCTGAACGAGTATCCGGAGCGCCTCTCCGGCGGCCAGCAGCAACGTGTCGCGATCGCCCGCGCGCTGGCGATGGACCCGCACGTGATGCTCTTCGACGAGGTCACCAGCGCCCTCGACCCCGAGCTGGTCAAGGAGGTGCTGGACGTGATGCGCGAGCTGGCCGAGGAAGGGATGACGATGATCGTCGTCACCCACGAGATCGGCTTCGCCCGCGAGGTCGCCGACCGCATCGTCTTCATGGACGAGGGCCTGATCGTCGAGCAGGGCCCGCCCGCGCAGGTGATCGACAGCCCGCGCGAGGAGCGGACGAAACAGTTCCTCGGCCTGGTCCTAGAGCACTGAGCGCTTAGGCGCAGCCGCCGGCCATCGCCGGCAGGATCACAACCGTGTCGCCGTCTTTGACCGCGGTCTCGAGCCCGTCGAGCACCCGCACGTCCTCGTCGTTGAGGTAGACGTTGACGTAGCGGTTGAGCTCGCCGCCCTCGCCGAAGAGCTGGCCTTCGGTATCCGGGAACTCGCCGGTCAGCGAGCGCAGGACCTCGCCGACGTTGCCGCCGCCGGCCTCGACCTCGGCCTGGCCACCCGTTTTCGGGCGCAGCACCGGGGGGATGCGAACGGTCGCCATGGGGCGGTGATCCTAGCCTAGGAAGCCAGCGTCTGGCGATCGCCGCCGGCGCCCGCGCAGAAGGCGTCGTAGTCGGGGAACTTGCCCATCTCCGACTCCGGGATCTCCTCGGCGTTCTCGCCGCAGATCGGGCAGTTCGGGTCACGGCGGACTTTGAGCTCGGTGAAGCTGGTGCCGAGCGCCTCGTAGAGAAGCAGGCGGCCGACCAGCGGTTCGCCGGCGCCGAGCACGAGCTTGATCACCTCGTTGGCCTGCAGCGTGCCCATCGTCCCGGCCATCACCCCGAGCACCCCGTTGGCGGAGCAGCTCGGCGCCAGCTCGGCCGGCGGCGGGGTCGGGTAGAGGCAGCGGTAGCAGG
>JALYWY010000119.1 GCA_030852475.1 Actinomycetota bacterium
GAACAGGGCAGTCGCCAGGGCGAGGAGGATGGTTAATGAAGTAAGTGATTTTTGAGTGGAGGTAGTCATGGGCGCGCAACCTACTCAGCGGCCTTGTAGTAATCCACAAAAATGGACATTTGTAGTACGCCCGGATTCGTGATTGAGACTGGACAGTTCGTCTCAGTGCCGCTGCGTTGGCTTCAGAGATCGCGACGGGAAAAGACGAAGGCCGCGAGGGCGAGGACGCCGAGCAGGTAGACAAAGGCCCAGCCGATCAGCTCCGGGCCGGCGGCCTCCGAGCCGCCGAAGGGGCCCAGTTCCAGGACCACCCCGGTCAGCCCCGGGGTCTCGGAGATCAAGGCGTGCAGGGCGGCGGTGTAGAGGCCCTCGAAAGGAAGCGCCCAGCTCGCGACGCGGCCGATCGTGTGCAGCGAGTCCGAGTCGATCGCGTTGCCGATCTGCGCCAGCAGCCCAGCCGTCAGGCCCGCCCCGAAGACCATGAAGACGACGATGCCCTGCGCGGTCACCGAGAGGAGCGTCGAGGCGAGCAATGAGAGCGCCGCGATGATCGCCACGCCCAGGGCCAGGGCGAGGGCAGGCGCGAGCAGGTGATCCGGGGTCCAGTCGCCCGCGGCCTGGGTAATGGCGTAGGCGGCCAGGTAGACGGCGATCACGTAGGCGGCCGAGAGCAGGGCGGCGCCGGCGAAGCGGGCGACCAGCATCGTCGTGCGGCCGATCGGGCGGACGACGATCGGCTGCAACAGGCCCGACTCGGAGTCGCCGCGGACGACGCCGAGGGTGAGGAAGACCGCCAGCACCGCCCCGAGGAAGAGGGTCGCGAACATCGCCAGGCCGAAGATCGTCGCCCCGGTGAAGGCGCGCGGGTCGAGGATCTCCGTTTCGCCGGCGGCGAACCCCTCGACGTCCTTGAAGGCGAAGTGGGCGCCGAGGCCGTAGAGCGCGAGGAAGCCGAGGGTAAGGACCAGCACGGCGAGGAAGACCCGCTTGCGGACTCCCTCCTGGATCGAGAGGCCGACCACCGTCGCCGCCGAACGCAGCTGCGCGCCGTTCATCCCGTCTGCCCCCCGACGGCCTCGAGGTAGACGTCTTCGAGCGAGCTGTGGCGGACCTCGACTCGGTAGACGCTCTCGCCCGCCGCGACGAGGTCGGCGACGATCCGCGGCGCGTCCTCGCGGGTCGCGCCCTCGAAGGTCCTGACGCCGGAACCGGTCTCCACCTCGACCGCCGCCGGCCCCGCCAGCTCCTGCGGAGTCCCGGCCTTGACCAGGCGCCCCCTGGCGATGATCGCGACGTGGTCGCAGATCAGCTCCACCTCGCTCAGCAGGTGGGAGTTGAGCAGGACGGCGACACCGCGGCGGCGCAGCTCCTCGAGCAGCTCGCGGACGATCCGCCTCCCCACCGGGTCCAGCGCGCTGGTCGGCTCGTCGAGCAGGAGCAGGCGCGGTGAGCCGACCAGCGCCTGGGCCACCCCGAGCCGCTGCTGCATCCCCTTCGACATCGCCTCGACCCGCTTGCCGGCCGCGTCGCCGAGTTCGACCAGGTCGAGCAGCTCGCGCCGCTCCGCCTCGCCGCCGGCGGAGCCGGCGAGACGCTGGTGGAAGCGCAGCAGCTCGTCTGCCGTGGCCCAGCCCGGGAAGCGGAAGAGCTCGGCCAGGTAGCCGAGCGCCGCGCGCGCTTCGGGGGACCCCGCCGGCCGTCCCAGCACCTCGACCCCGCCGCCGCTGGGGCGGACGAGGCCGCAGGCGATCTTCGTCAGCGTCGACTTGCCGGCGCCGTTGGGGCCGAGCAGCCCGACCAGCTGCCCCGCCTCCACTTGAAGGTCGACGCCGGCCAGTGCCTCCTGCTTCCCGTAGCGCTTGTGAAGTTCGTGGACGGCGAGGACCGGCGTGGCCATCAGGCCGGCGCCTCGATCTTCGGGAACAGCGGCGGGACTCGTTCGACCTTCTGGCCGCCCTCGCGCGAGCCGAGCCCGGCCAGCGCCCGGCCCTCTTCGCCCAGCGCCGCCAGCAACGTCTCGCTGGTCTGCGGCAGATAGGGAACGAGCATCAGCGTCACCGCCCGCAGCCCCTCGACCAGGTTGTAGAGGACTTCGTCGAGCCGCTCGGGATCGGCCTCGTCCTTGGCCAGGACCCACGGCTGCGTCTCCTCGACGAAGCGGTTGAGGCGGCGGACCAGGGTCCAGACGACGTCCAGCGCCTGCGTCAGCTCGGCCCGGTCGAGCAGCCCGCTGAAGCGCTCGACCACACCTTCGAAATCTTCGGCCAGCGTCGCGTCGACCTGCGCCACCGGCACGGTGCCGTCGCGGTAGCGGTCGACCATCGCCAGCACCCGGCTGGCGAGGTTGCCGTAGTCGTTGGCGAGCTCGGTCTCGTAGCGCTGCTCGAAGCCGGCGGTGGAGATCGAGCCGTCCTGGCCGAAGCTGACCTCGCGGAAGAGGTAGAAACGCAGCGCGTCGGCGCCGAAGCGCTCGATCACCTCGAACGGGTCGAGCACGTTCCCCAGGCTCTTCGACATCTTTTTCTCGCCCATCAGCAGGTAGCCGTGGATCACCATCCGCCGCGGGGGCTCGAGCTCGGCCGCGAGGCAGAGCGCCGGCCAGATCACCGCGTGGAACTTGAGGATGTCCTTCGCCATCACGTGCAGGTCGGCCGGCCAGTAGCGGCCGGTCAGGTCCTCCCCCTCGCGGGCGAAGCCCAGCGCGGTGACGTAGTTGAGGAGGGCGTCGAACCAGACGTACATCCGCTGCTCGGGATCCCAGGGCAGCGGCAGGCCCCACTTCAGCTGCGGGCGCGAGAGCGAGACGTCTTCGAGTCCGCCCTTGATGAAGGAGAGCGCCTCGTTACGGCGGAACTCGGGGACGACGAAGTCCGGCCGCTCCTCATACAGGCCTTCGAGTTGGGCCTGGAAGGCGGAGAGCTTGAAGAAGTAGTTCTCCTCGCGTTCTTTTTCGAGCGGGATCTCGTGGATCGGACAGGTGTTGCCGGGGCCGAGCTCGCGCTCGGTTTTGAAGTCGGCGCAACGGGGGCAGTACCAGCCTTCGTAGACCCCCTTGGTCACCCAGCCGTTGTCGTAGACCCGCTGCATGATCTCGGCGACCTTCTCGGTGTGCCGCGGATCGCTGGTCCGGATGAAGAAATCGTTCGTCGCGTCGATGATCGGCATCAGGCCCTCGAACTTCGCCGCGTTGGTGTCGGCCAGCTCCTGCGGCGTCACGCCGGCTTTCTTCGCCGCGTTCTCGATCGGCTCCCCGTGCTCGTCGGTCCCGGTGAGGAAGAACACGTCGTCCCCCCGCTGCCGGTGATGCCGCGCCAGCACGTCCGCGGCCATCGTCGAGTACGCGTGCCCGAGATGGGGCTCGGCGTTGACGTAGTAGATCGGGGTGGTGACGTAGAACTTGTCCGTGGCCATTCCCGCCTCAACCTACAGCGACACGCACGGCCGCTGGCCCCTGGCGGCCGCCGCCCTCGTGCCCCCCACCTGGGCCGCCGCGCTCGCCAACCGCGGGAAGCTGCGCGAAGGGGATGCATGGGTGGCGGCACTCGGGGCTCCGATCCTCGTCACCCATCAGACCGAGGAGTGGGTGCGGCCCGGCGGCTTCCTTCCCTTCTGCAACGAACGCCTCCTCGGAAGCGAGCGGCCGACCTGGCCGCTGACCGAGCGCGACGGCTTCCACGTCAACGTCACCCTCGGCTGGGGCAGCGCCATCCTCGCGGCCGCGACCTGGAACCGCACCGCCGCCCCCGCCGCCTTCGTCCTCTGGGTCGAGGCGGGCAACGCCCTCATGCACACGGCGATGGCCCTGCGCGAGCGCCGCTACAACCCCGGCCTCGTCACCGCGACCCTGCTGATGGGCGTGCATGCAGCGAGCGGCGCCGTCGCCCTGCGCCGCTCGGGCCGCCTCTCGCGCCGCGGCGGCCGCCTCGCAGCCGCAGCCGGCGTCGCCTTCAGCGTCGGGCTACCGCTGGCGATGAAGCTGCGGATGCGTCGTCGAGTCTGCATATGACCCCCAATACGGAGGACTGAGACAGATTCGCTTCCTCAGCGCCGCGCCTCGCGCCCGGTCAGCGCCTTGTAGAGATCGTTCGCCCGCGTCCCGGTGAGGGCGGCGACGACGCTCGCGGCGGCGCGGGGCCGGGCGCCGGACTGGACCAGGTGGCGGAGGGCGTCGACGGCGAAGCCGACGTCTTTGTCGTGCTCAGAGGAGGCCGCGGGGCCGATGACCAGGACGATCTCGCCTTTGACGTCGCCGCGGAAGCGGCGGGCCAGTTCGCCGAGGGTGCCCCGGGCAACCTCCTCGTGGACCTTGGTCAGCTCGCGGCAGACGGCGGCGTCGCGGTCGGGCGCCAAAGAGGCGAGGGCGGGGAGGGACTCGCCGACCCGGCGCGGGGACTCGAAGGCGATCACGGTCTCGGCCGAGCGCAGGACCCGCTCCATCTCCCCCGCCCGCCGCGGCAGGAACCCCTCGAAGCGCCATTTGTCGGTCGGCAGGCCGGAGGCGACCAGCGCCACCGGCACGACCGAGGGCCCCGGCAGGACCGTCACCTCGAGCGCTCGATCGATGCAGCGGCGGATCAGCTTGTAGCCGGGGTCGGAGATCCCGGGCATCCCCGCATCGGAGACCAGCGCGACGAGATCGCCGCGCTCGATCCGCTGCGTCAGCTCCACCGCCCGCGCGGCTTCGTTGCCCTCGTGGAAGGAGACCAGGCGCGGAGCCGGGCGGATCCGCAGCTTGTCCAGCAGCGAGCCGGTGCGGCGGGTGTCCTCGCAGGCGATGTAGTCGGCGCCGACCAGCGCCTCCCGCACCCGCGGCGAGACGTCGTCGAGGTTTCCGATCGGGGTGGGGCAGACGACGAGACAGCCGGGCATCAGGCCGCTGCCTTCGCCAGCTCGTCCCGGGCCATCGCGGCGGCGCCGATCATCCCGGCGTCGTTGCCGAGGATGGCCTCGAGGATCGGCGTCCGGTTCATCGGATTCAGCGCCCGCCGGCGCAGCTCGCGCCGGGCCGGCTCCAGCAGCAGGTCGCCGGCTGCGATCACGCCGCCGCCGACGACGATCGCGTCGGGCTGGAAGACGTTGGCGAAGGTCGCGCAGGCGACGCCGAGCCTGCTCCCGATCAGGTCGAAGACGCCGATCGCGACCTGGTCCCCTGCGAGGGCGCACTCGGTCACCGCCTTGCCGTCCACCTCTTTGCCTTCGGCGAGCACCTTGCCCAGCGCCGAGTCCGGCGCGCTTTCGGCCGCCGCCCGCCCCTCGCGCCCCAGAGCCGTCCCCGAGGCGAGCGCCTCGACGCAGCCGTGGTTGGGGCAGTTGCCCTGGCAGGGCGGTCCGTCCATCTGGATCACCGTGTGGCCGAGCTCGGCCCCGGCGCCGGTCGAGCCGCGGTAGACCTCGCCGCCGAGGACGAGGCCGCCGCCGATCCCGGTCCCGACGGTCAGCATCACCATGTACGGGTTCCCCTGCGCCGCGCCGTAGAGGTACTCCGCGTAGGCGGCGACGTTGGCGTCGTTGTCGACGAAGACCGGCAGGCCGGTGCGCTCCGAGACCACCTCCTTGACCGGCACGTCGGAGAGCGGCAGGTTGACGGCGGCGATCGCGATTCCGCGCTCGTGGTCGATCGTCGCCGGGATGCCCAGGCCGACGGCAGCGACGTCGGGTCGCGCCTCGCGCGCCTCTTCCACCTCGCGGACCAGCAGCTCCACCAGCTCGTCCTCGGTCTGGCCCCGAGACACCTCGCGCTGCTCGTAAAGAGGCTCGGTGCTGGAGTCGGAGAGAACCCCGATGAGCATCTTCGTGCCCCCGAGATCGACCCCGATCGTCTCGCTGCCGCTCACGAGGAGCTGGAGGCTGGGAGGCGAATGACCGTCAGCATCGCCATGATTTCTAGCCTTTCATGAGCCCCGACGGCGAGCAGCGGCCCCCCGAGCCGCCCGAATACAACGTCTACCGCTCCCGCCGGGGGCTGTTTTCGCGCCTGAAAGGCGCCGATCTCTCGTCCCTGCGGGACCGTGCAAGGTTGCCTTCACGGCGGCGGCGCGGGGAGAAGCGGCCGGACTTCTCGCGGCCGCGGGCGCCGTTCAACGTCCGGCGGGTCCTCAAATGGCTGGCGCTGGCGGCGCTGGGCTGGATCCTGCTCAGCTTCCTCGCCTTCGCCGTCTCGGCCCAGATCCAGTCCTTCAAGCTCTCCGGCGAAGCTGCGGAGGAGCTGAGCGGCAACGCGATGCTGCTGCCGAGCGCGCAGACGATCCTCGTCCTCGGCACCGACGCGCGGCCGCCCGGCAGCGGCGACAAGGACGTTTCCGAGAAGTGCTTCGAGCAGCAGTCGCGAGGCGAGAAACCCCACGACGGCTGCTTCGAAGGCGAATTCCGCGCCGACACGCTGATGCTGATCCGCGCCGGCGGCGGCGCCTTCCGCAAACTCTCGATTCCCCGCGACGCCTTCGCCGAGTTCCCCGGCCACGCGCCGACGAAGATCAACGCGGCCTTCGCCTTCGGCGGCGCCGCCCTGCAGATCCGCACGGTCGAGCAGTTCCTCGGGATCGAGATCGACCACGTCGCGATCGTCGACTTCACCGGCTTCGAAGACCTGATCGACGCGGTCGGCGGGGTCACGGTCGACGTCCCGGAGAAGATCTGCGCCGACATCTCCGGCGGCGCCGGCGGCGGCCAGGGCGGCGTCACCCTGCGCCTCGGCAAGGGCGAGAACACGCTCGACGGCGAAAAGGCGCTTGCCTACTCGCGGATCCGCAAGCCGAGCGAATGCCCCGGCCCCGGCGCCAGCGCCTTCACCCTCGGCTACGACGACCTCGACCGCGAGCGCGCCCAGCAGGCGGTGATCAACGGGATCAAGGGCCGGCTGACCGATCCGCTCCGCCTCCCCTACAACTTCGTCAAGGGACCGATCATCGGCTGGAATGCCCCTAAAGCGTTCGTCAGCGACATGGGCTTCCTGACGATGCCGCAGCTCGTCCTCGCCGCCGGCATCGGCGGCAACGCCCCGACCGAAATCCTCTGCGGAGCAGACCCGACCGAGTGCGGGATCGGCCCCGAAAGCTCGATCGAAGTCCCCGAGTCGGTGCGTCAGAAAGCCGTCGACAAGCTGCTGAACGGCTAGCGCTCGCTGAGTTCTAGGCGCCATAGCGCCCTTAATTCAGCGATCGTCATTCAGCCGCCTGTTTCGTCCCGACCAGCGCGGAGACGATCAGGGCGGTGAAGCCGGCGGCCAGCGAGCCGGCGGTGTTCTTCAGGTCGGCGCCGGAGGATTCGCCGGTGGCGAGCACTTCGACCGCGATCCACTCGCCGAAGCCGAGCGCGAAGAGCACCACCAGGGCGTAGATCCGCGCCGCCAGCGTGTACCAGCGGGCCATCGCACGGTCATCGAGGCGGCGGCCGGCGAGCTCGAGCTGCAGCGGCGACTCCGGTGCCTTCTCGCGACCGGCGCGGGTGAAGTAGCGCTGCTCGATCGCCAGCGCCAGCAGCAGCACCGGCAGGATCTGGGAGACCGCCTCGAAGTACTCCTTCTCGGCGTGCCCGTCGACCAACAGCGCCGCGACCGCGTAGGCGATGACCGGCGCCGCGATCGCGGCCACCCCGAAGGCGAACTTCCAGATCAGGCTCGCCCGCACCTGGGTCGACATCGTCGGTTCAGTCGGCGGTGGAGGCGGCCGGCTTCGAGTCCGACTTCGACTCGCTCTTGCCGGAGTCGGACTTCGACTCCGAGGAGCTCGAGCCGGAGCTGCTCTCGGAGGAGCTCTCCGAGGAGCCGTTGCCGCCGCTCTTCCTCGTCCCGTAGTCGGTGTTGTGGAAGCCGGAGCCCTTGAAGTGGATCGCGGGAGGGGTCAGCACGCGCGATGCGGGTGCCCCGCACTCCTCGCACTCGCGCAGCGGCTCGTCGGTCATCTTCTGGATCACCTCGAAGACGTGACCGTTCTCGCATTTGTACTCGTAGATCGGCATGACGGCCGGGGATTATCGCAGCCGCTACCGTTCCCGCCATGGGAACGACCGAGCAGGGACGCCCGACCGAGGTGACGATGGAAGAGATCGTCGCGCTGTGCAAACGGCGCGGCTTCGTCTTCCCCTCCTCGGAGATCTACGGCGGCCTCGGCTCGACCTACGACTACGGCCACTACGGCGTCCTGCTCAAGAACAACGTCAAAGCCGAGTGGTGGAAGGCGATGCTGCAGGAGCGCGACGACATCGTCGCCCTGGACTCGGCGATCCTCCAGCACCCGCGCGTCTGGGAGGCCTCGGGCCACCTCGAAGGTTTCACCGACCCGCTCGTCCAGTGCCTCGGCAAGTGCAAGAAGCGCTGGCGCGAGGACCATCTGCGCGAGGCGATCGAGGCCGAAGGCGGCGACCCCAGCGCGGAGCTGCGCTGCCCCGAGTGCGGTGGCGAGCTCTCCGAGCCGCGCCAGTTCAACCTGATGTTCGAAACCCACGTCGGCCCCGTCGCCGAGGAGGGCTCGACCGTCTACCTGCGCCCGGAGACGGCGCAGGGGATCTTCATCAACTTCAAGAACGTTCTCGGCTTCGCCCGCAAGAAGCCCCCGTTCGGGATCGCCCAGATCGGCAAGTCCTTCCGCAACGAGATCACCCCCGGCAACTTCATCTTCCGCACCCGCGAGTTCGAGCAGATGGAGATGGAGTACTTCACGCCTCCCGCCGAAGCCGAGAAGTGGCACCAGCACTGGATGCAGGAGCGCGAGCGCTGGTACACCGAGCTCGGCATCCGCCCCGAGTTCCTGCGGGTCCGCGCCCACGGCGCCGACGAGCTCTCCCACTACTCCTCGGCGACGAGCGACATCGAGTACCTCTTCCCGATCGGCTGGTCGGAGCTGGAGGGGATCGCCAACCGCGGTGACTTCGACCTCACCCAGCACGCCAAGTTCTCCGGCGAGAAGCTCGAGTACTTCGACCAGCAGACCAAAGAGCGCTACGTCCCGCACGTGATCGAGCCGGCGGCCGGCGCCGACCGCGCCACCCTCGCCTTCCTCGTCGACGCCTACGACGTCGAGGAGGTGGAGGGCCGCCAGCGCACCGTCCTGCGCCTGCACCCGCGCCTCGCCCCGGTCAAGGTAGCCGTCCTCCCCCTCGTCTCCAAGGAGGGGATGCCGGAGAAGGCGCGCGAGATCTTCCAGGACCTGCGCCGCCGCCTCCCCACCGAGTTCGACGAGGGCGGCTCGATCGGCAAGCGCTACCGCCGCCAGGACGAGATCGGCACCCCGTGGGGCATCACCGTCGACCACCAGACGATGGAGGACGACACCGTCACCCTCCGCGACCGCGACTCCCTAGAGCAGGTCCGCGTCCCGATCGAGGGCCTCGGCGACGAGCTGGTGGGACGACTGGAAGCGCCTTGGCGCAGCCCGAAGCTGGACTGAGTCCGGAGCCCGTCAGTAGGGTGACCGGAATGAACCGGACCCGCCTCGCCCTCCTCGTCCCGCTCACCCTCGTCGCGCTGCTCGCCCTCGCTCCCGCCGCGAGCGCGAAGACGGTCGCCGCGCTGCCCGACCTCGTCGTGCAGAAGGTGTCGAAACCGCCGAAAACCGAGACGCTCGAATCGAAGCTGAAGATGGTCGTCAAGGTCCGCAACGCCGGCGACGCGAAGGCCGGCAAGAGCAAACTCGGCCTCTACCTCGGCACCGGCAACAAACACCGGGCAAAAGACAGGCGGCTGAAGCGGGTCAAAGTGAAGCCGCTCGCCGCCGGGAAGAGCAAAAGGCTGAAGCTGCAGGTCACCCTGCCGACGGGGATCAAAGCCGGCAGCTACCGCCTCTTCGCCTGCGCCGACGACACCGGGAAGCTGAAAGAGGAGAAGGAGCGCAACTGCAGTGCGACGCGGAAGATCGAGCTGGTCCGCCTGAATCCCGGCCGAAGGCCGATCACCTTCCCTGACCTTCCTCCCGCCCCTGTCGTCTTCACGATGGGCGACGGGGTCGACTGGGGCTTCGTGCAGAACGCCGCGGGGGAATCGATCGAGGCCGGCGATCCGGTCACCCTCAACCTCACCGCCGGTAACGGAATCCCGGGACAAGCCGGCTACACCCGCTCCAACGTCTCGTCCGAGGGGTTCCGCGACGGCGCCGCCACGACGCTCGCCTTCGCCGCCCAAGACGACAGCCAGGTGGACGTCCAGCTTCCCTTCGCCTTCCCCTTCGGCGGCGTCCGGGAGCAGTCGATCAGCGTCTCGACCAACGGCTGGGTCAGCTTCGGCAGCCCCGCCTGGGACTTCTGGGACGACGTCCAGCCCTACGACTATCGCGGTATCCAGACCGTCGTCGGCGATCTGTACCGCGGGTTGATGCCCTACTGGGCCGACCTCACCATTGCCGCGCAGGGTGGGGAACCGGGCACCGTCAAACAGGTCGTGGCGCCGGACAACTCCTGGGTCGCTTTCCAGTGGGACCTCTCCCCGCTCGGCAACGGCGCCGTGCGGCGGACCTTCCAACTGGTGCTCTTCCCGGACGGCCGCTTCCGCTTCGACTACCCCGGTGAAAACACTCCCGGGGGTGAACAGAAATCCCTGGCCGGCTACTCGCTCGGAACCGGCGCCGCCAGTGCCGACATCGTCAGCGCCGAAGGCGAAACGGTTCCCCCGAGCGGCCTGGTCTTCACGCCCAAACCGCTGGCCACCACCGGTGGTGCGGCGGGCGGCGAGATGACCGCAACCCTGCCGAAGGGCTCGACGTTCTCCGGCGCCCCAGGATGCGCCCTGACTACGGCGCCGGGTCCATTCAACACCGGCCTCGTCAGCTGTCCGGTGCCCGGTCTTCTCCCCGGCGAGCAAACCTCGCGATCCGTGACCTTCCTGGCGCCGCCCGACGCGCCGGGCGAGAACAATCCAGCCAACTTCCGCATGCTCGGCACCTATCTCAGCGGCAACCTGAAATTGACCGACGGCGACGAGATCGACAGCCTCACCACGAGCCTTCCGCCGGCGACGATCAAAGTCACGCCTGAATACACGGGGGGCAACGTCGAAGCCGGCGTCCCGACCACCTTCGAGGTCGACATCGAATCGCAAGCCAGCGGACTCGACGAACCGACCGCCGACTTCGCAATCGAGAACGCGACCTTGAGCGAGATCGAGATCGACGGCGAACCGATCGAGTGCACCGCCCTCGGCGGCAGCACCGCCAGTTGCATGCTTCCCTCCGGCCTGGGGAACACCGACGTCGACCTGACCGTCGTCCCGATCAGCTTCGGCGCCCTGACCCTGAAAACCACCGCACGTGCGCTCAACGCGCCGGAGGCGTCGGCAAACATCGGCATCTTCCCCTGATTGGCAAACCACTCCCGCCGAACTAGGTTTGGCGGGATGAACGCCAGCCTCTTCCGCGACCGCGACTTCCGCCTCGTCGCCGGCTCGGTCGGGCTCTCGGCGTTGGGCGACTGGGTGGCGATCGTCGCCCTGGGGCTGTTCATCGGCGAGCAGACCGACAGCGGGTTCGTCGTCGCGCTGCTCTGGATCTGCCTGTTCGGGCCCTCGATCGTCGTCTCCGGCTTCGCCGGGATGCTGGTCGACCGGATCGAGACGACGCGTCTGCTGGCGACGGTCTCCGCCGCGGGGGCGGCGGTCGCCGCCGCTCTCGCCTTCGTCGACGCCGTCGCTCCCGCCCTCGTCCTCACCGCCCTGCTCGGCGTCGTCTTCGCCGTCTCCCAGCCGGCCGAGTTCGCGCTGGTGCCGCCGCTGGCAGGCGACCGGGTGCAGGAGGCGAACGGGCACGTGGAGACGCTGCGCTACGTCGGCTTCGGCGTCGGCCCGCTCGTCGGCGGCGTCCTCTTCGCCGTAGGCGGGCTCGAGCTGGCGATGCTGGTCGACGCCGCCACCTTCGCCGCGGTGGCGCTGGCGGCGCGCTCGCTGCGGTTCCGGCGCGAGCCCGGCGAGCTGGCCGAGGGAGAGTCCGCCCCCCGCGCCCGCGACGGCATCGCCTGCCTCTACAGGGACTCCACCCTCTCCCTGGTGATGACGGTCGCCTTCGGGTCGCTCTTCTTCATGTCGGCGGTCTGGGTCGGCGAGCTCTTCTTCGTCGAAGACGTGCTCGAGATGGGCGACCTCGCCTACGCCTCGATGTTCTCGGTCTGGACGGTGGGGATGGCGCTCGGCGCGATGCTGCTCTCCCGCCGCGTCGCCGCAACCGCGCTCGCCGTCGCCGGGCTCGCCGCGGCGACGATCCAGGGCGCCTCCCTCGCCCTCCCCGCCCTCTGGCTCAGCTTCGCCTTCTTCCTCGCCTGCGCCTTCGTCGGCGGCACCGCCCACGGAGTCAAGAACGTGATGTACCGCAGCCTCATCCACGTCCGCGTCTCCGAGGACCTCCACGGCCGCGCCTTCGCCGCCTACAACGCGATCCGCAACACCGCCGAGCTCGGCGCCTTCGCCGCCGGCGGCCTCCTCGTCACCGCGATCGGCCCCCGCGGCACCCTCGCCTACGCCGGCGGCCTCTCCGCTTTGGTGGGTTTCGTCGGCCTGCTTGCACTGCTGCGGTTAAAGCAAGAGGATCCGGCGACCGACATCGCCTGAGAACCCTAAGCGTCAGGAAAGAGAGTCATGGCTTACGAGATGAAGATTCGCGGCACCGAGCACGAGGTGAAGGTGCGCAACCCCTGGGCCGTGGCCCTACTGCCGATCATCACCCTCGGCATCTACCACCTCGTCTGGTGGTACAAGATCAACAAGGAGCTGAAAGCCTACGGCGAAGCCAAGGGCTACGACCTCGGCCAGAACCCGACCAACTCGGTGCTGGCGCTGTTCCCCGGCGGGATCATCGTCATCCCCGCGCTCGTCACCTACTGGCGCGGCACCAAGCGTGTCCAGGGCGCCTCGAAAGTCGCCGGCCGTGAGCCCGTCAGCGGCTGGATCGCGCTGATCCTCTACCTGCTGCTCTCCCCCGGCATGTGGGCCTACCTGCAGGTCTCGCTCAACAACGTCTGGGAGCAGGAGGCGGAACCGCTGCCGGGCCACGAGGCTCCGCCCGCCCAGGCGGACGCGATGCCGCCCCGCATCTAGCAGCGCCCTACGAAGCGAGAAAGCGCTCGACGTCGGCGGCGTCGGCCTCGAGCGCTTTCATCGCCTTCTTCGTCACCTTGCCGAGCGGCTCGATCGTCACCTTGCCGCCGGCGAACCTCCAGGTCCCGACCGCACGGCCGTCGACCAGGGCAAAGGGTTTGAAGATGCCGTTGATGGTCACCAGCAGCTTGTGCGGGCCGACGACTTCGTCGCGGGAGGTCCAGCCGAGCAGCAGCGGGTCGAAGGCTCCCATCAGCCGCGGTGGCGGCAGCGGTTGCGCCGGCGAGCGCTTCTTGAGGTCGACCAGGCCGTCCTCCCGCTCTTCCAGCTCGGAGGCGATCGCCGCCAGCCCGGCCCGCGCGTCCCGCAGGGGCAGGCCGGCCCAGCGCGCGAGGTCCCGGTCGTTCGCCGGGCCGTGCCCGGCCAGGTAGCGCCGCGCGAGCTCGACCACCGCCTGGGTCCGATCCACCGGCTTCTGCTCGCCGAGCCAGTCACGGACGAGGACGTAGGCGTGCTGCTTGCCGACCATCGGCCCGCGGACCAGGACCCCGCGGGCGGCGGCGAGGAACATCAGGTGGATGAAGGTCTGGCCCTCGGTCTGAACGCCAGCGCTCTCCAGCCTCTCGCGGAGGTCTTTCCCGCCGAGCGGCCCCTCTTTGCCGAGGGTCCTTTCGATGACCCTCAGCGCTCGCTCGCCGTCGCGTTCGGAAAGCCCCTCCTGCTGCAGCCGCCGCTTGCAGCCGGCGAAGTGCGTGGGCGCCGTCAGCAGGTGCAGCCACGGGTAGTCCTCGCTGCGCACGAGGTGCAGGGTGCCGCGGTTGAGCCAGGTGATCAACAGCGAGCGGTCCTCGGTCAGCGCCCGGTCGACGTCGGCGGCGGTGACGCCGCTGGTCCGCGCCCGCACCGCCAGCTGGGCCCCGCGCGGATCCTGGCCCTGCACCGCCAGCAGCCGCTCGGCGACCGCCTCCGGCGAGCGCAGCGGCTCCCCTGAAAGCGCCTGGGCGGTCAGTCGTTCGGCGAGTGGAGCGCGCGGCACGATGGATTCTCGCGGACCGGCCCTCAGGATGCCCGGGTCCTATTCCTTCTCCTTGATCGCCAGCGCCTCGACGACGTAAACGAGGGTCGCACCCGATGGCGCGTCCATGCGGCTGCCGTCGGTCGCGTCCTCAGGCGGCACGATGATCTCCCGGCGGTCCCCGATCTCGATCCGCTTGATCCCTTCTTCCCAGCCCTCGATCACTTCCCCCCTGCCGAGGGTGAAGGCAAAGGGCTTTCCTTCGTCCCAGGAGGAGACGAACTTCTTTTTCGAGTCATAGAGGAAGCCGACGTACTGGACCTTTACTCGATCCCCGTCGTCGGCCACGGGAGGCGAGAAGGAATCGATCAGATCCACCGCGACGACGAATTCCGGCGGCGGACGGTCGGGGATGACCGGCTTCGGCTCCGACCCCACCAGACCGTTCTTACCCGGCATGAGAAAACTGCCCACTCTCCGCTCATCCCTCGGGCCGACGCTCCAGAGCGGCAGGCTGAAGGGGCGGTAGCTGATCGTGCTCGGCGAATCGGAGTCGCCGCCACAGCCGAAGACCGAGAGCGCCAGCAAGACGCAGATTGCTCCCAACCCCCTGACCATGCAGGGAATCCTAATTGAAGAAGAACCGCCGCCGAGCGGCTATTTGATTTCTTCGAGATCGACGACGAAGATCAGCGTTTCGTTCGGGCCGATCACGGGCGGTGACCCTTCCGGTCCGTAGGCGAGATCCGGCGGGATGACCAGTTCGCGCCGGCCGCCGACCTTGATCCCTTCGATCCCCTGCTCCCAGCCGGGGATGACTTCGCCGGCGCCAAGGGCGAAGGTGATGGGTTCGCCGCGATCCCAGGAGGCGTCGAACTGTTTCTTGGTGTCGTAGCCGACGCCGACGTAGTGGACCGTGACCACGTCGCCGGATTTTGCCGCCGGGCCCGACCCGACTTCGAGGTCTTTCGTAACCAGTTCTTCCGGCGCCGCCCCACTCGGCACCGTCACCTTCGGCTTGGTCTTCTCTTTCGCGGGCTCGGCCGGTTTCGCCGCCGAAGTTTCATCGCCGCCCGAAGAAGACGTGGTGGTGGCGTCGTCGTCTCCGCAGCCGGCGATCGCCAGCGCAAGACAAGCCACAATGATCAAGAGCGCTCTCCGCATCGGCGGCATCTTAACGGCGACGCCTCGGCAGCGAGTCGACCTCGGCTGCGCCGATCCTCAGGATCACGCCCCGCTCGTAGATCTCCCCCACCTCGGGGGCGTCGACGAAGCGACGCCCACCGGGGCCCCAGTTGGTGTCGAAGAGGATGCCGTCGAACATGTTCGCCTCCGGCGCCGCGAGCACCTTGATCACCCGCCCCAGCTTCTCGCCGTCGTTCGAGAAGACGGGGATCCCGCGTTTCGCCACCAGATAGGAGACGGGGTGGCCGAGATCCTCCATCGGGGCGAGCCTAGCGAAGCGCTCTCCCGGTCTAGACTGGCCGAGGGGAGAGCAACTCTTACCGGGGAGGAACCATGGGCTTGAATCTTGCTTCGACCGTCACCGAGAGCGCCGCCAGGAAACCGGCCGCGGTTGCCGTTCGCCTCGGCCCGCTCGAGCTGACCTACGCCGACCTCGACGACCGCAGCGCCCGCCTGGCGACGCTGCTGCGGGAGAAGGGCCTCGAGCCGGGCGACCGGGTCGGGGTGATGCTGCCGAACGTGCTCGAGTTCCCGATCGCCTACTACGGCGTCCTCCGCGCCGGCGGCGTCGTGGTGCCGATGAACGTGCTGCTGAAGCGGCGCGAGATCGCCTTCTATCTCGAAGACTCCGGGGCGAAGCTGTTCCTCGCCTGGCACGGCTTCGGCGAGGATGCGCGAGAGGGCGCCACCGAGGCGGGCGCGGAGCTGATCGAGGTCGAGCCGGAATCCTTCGCCGAGACGCTGGGCGATCGCGAGCCGACCGCCGAGCTCGCCGACTGCGACGAAGAGGACACGGCGGTGATCCTCTACACCTCGGGCACCACCGGCAAGCCGAAGGGCGCCGAGCTGACGCACTTCAACCTCTCCCGCAACGCCGAGATCGCCTCCGAGACCACCTGCGAGATCAAGGAGGGGGACATCGTCCTCGGCTCGCTGCCGCTCTTCCACTCCTTCGGCCAGACGGTCGGCATGAACGCCACGCTGCGGGTGGGCGCCACCCTCACCCTGCTGCCGAAATTCGACCCCGGCGAGGCGCTGGAGATCATGCAGCGCGACGGCGTCACCCACTTCTACGGGGTGCCGACGATGTACGGGGCGCTGCTCCATCACCCGAGCCGGGAGAGCTGCGACACCTCCTCGCTGCGGATCTGCGTCACCGGCGGCGCCGCGATGCCGGTCGAGGTGCTGCGCGGCTTCGAGGAGGCCTTCGGCTGCGAAGTGCTCGAGGGCTACGGCCTCTCGGAGACCTCGCCGGTCGCCAGCAGCAACCACCCCGGGCGGCCGCGCAAGCCCGGCTCGATCGGCACGCCGCTGAAGGAAGTGGAGATGAAGGTCGTCGACGAGAACGACAACGAGGTCGCCCAGGGCGAGGTCGGCGAGATCGTGATCCGCGGCCACAACGTGATGAAGGGCTACTGGCAGCGACCGGACGCGACCGAGGAGGCGATGCGCGGCGGCTGGTTCCACAGCGGCGACATGGCCAAAGTCGACGAGGACGGCTACTTCTTCATCGTCGACCGCAAGAAGGACATGATCATCCGCGGCGGCTACA
>JALYWY010000126.1 GCA_030852475.1 Actinomycetota bacterium
GCGTCGCCGAGGATCTCTTTGACCCGCTTGGCGAAGCCGCGCGAGGCCTTGAAGCGCTCCTTGTCGGCCGCCGGATCGGTGAGGTTGTCGTCGGTCCGCATCATCTCGCGGAACTCGTTGCGGTTGACGTAGTCGACGGCGCCGAGCTTCTTGATCAGCTCGCCCTTCTCGTCGGAGGAGACGACGCCGACCGCGTTGGCCCCGGCCGCTTTGCAGAGCTGGACCGCGAAGACGCCGAGGCCGCCGGCGGCGCCCCAGATGAGGACGTTGTGGCCGGCCTGCAGGTTGCACTGGTCCATCAGCATCCGGTAGGCGGTGAAGTAGGTGAGCCCGTAGGAGGAGGAGTCGACCCAGGAGAGGTTGCGCGGCTTCGGCAGCAGCTGCTGCGCCTGCACCTTGGTGAACTGGGCGAAGGAGCCCCAGGTGGTCTCGTAGCCCCAGATCCGCTGGCTCGGCGCCGCCATTGGGTCGAGGCCGTGGACCTCGACGTCCTCGTAGGAGGCCTGGTTGCAGTGGATCACGACCTCGTCGCCGACTTTCCAGCGGGTCACGCCCTCGCCGACTTTCCAGACGATGCCGGAGGCGTCGGAGCCGCCGATGTGGTGGCCGTACTCGGGGTGGTCGCCGTAGCCGAAGATCGAGACGGGCTCGCCCAGCGAGGCCCAGACGTTGTTGAAGTTGACGCCGGCGGCCATCACCCGCACGATCACCTCGAAGGCGCCGGGCTCGGGCACCTCGATCTGCTCGAGCTGGAAGGCGTCTTTCGGTTCGCCCTCGCGCTCCTGGCGGATCACCCACGCCGCCATCGTCTCCGGCAGCGTTCCGGGCTCTACGTCCAACTTCGAGACTGCACTCGTGTCAACGGCCAAAACCGGCTCCTCCGCGGGTCGCGTTACGGGGGCCGAATCCTAGTTCAGTCCCGGAGACGCCGTATCTGAGGGAAGAACGCTAGGCGGCTTCGGCTTCGGGAAGATCCGGCCCGTTGTCCCGCAGCTCGGGCGCGGTGATCTCGCGCACGGTGGCTTCCACCCGCTGCGGCGACTCGATCTCCTTGCCGGGCGCTACGCCGAGCCCCTCGACTTTGCGCAGCTGCGGCAGCAGGCGGCTCTCCATCGACCCGACGGCGCTGTCGTAAGCGCCGGTGGCGGTGCGCAGGCCGCGGCCGACCTTGTCGAAGTCGCCGAGGAACTTGCCGAAACGGGCGTGGAGGGTCTTTGCCGCCTCTGCGATCTCGGCCGCCTCGGCCACCATCTTCTCCTGCCGCCAGCCCAGCTCCATCGTCCGCAGCAGCCCGATCAAGGAGGTGGGGCTGACGAGGAGGACGTTGCGCTCGAGGGCGTAGTCGAAGAGCTCCGGGTCGGCGGCGAAGGCGGCGTGCAGGGCCGGCTCGTTGGGGATGAAGCAGATCACCAGGTCCGGCGTCTCGCCGGGGCTGAACTGCCCCTGGTAGTCCTTCGAGCTGAGGCTGCGCACGTGCTCGCGCGCCTGGCGCGCGTGGCGGTCGAGGTGCACCCGCCGCTCCGAGTCGACCTCGGCCTCCTGGGCGTCGAGGAAGGCGTCGAGCGGGACCTTGGAGTCGGCGACGAAGCTGCGTCCCTCGGGGAGGAGGAAGCGGGCGTCTGGTCGCAAGCTGCCGCTTTCGGTGCGCAGCGTCGCCTGCAGCTCGAAATCGACGTGCTCGGTCATGCCGGCGATCTCGACGCAGCGCCGCAGCTGCAGCTCGCCCCACTGGCCCCGGGTCTGCGGCTGGCGCAGCGCCTTCTTCAGGCCCGCGGTCTCGCTGTTGAGGTTGCCGATCGTCTGACCCATCTGTTCGAGCAGCGCCTGCGTGCGCAGGTCGGTCTCGCCGCGGCGCTGAACCTGCTCTTCGATCTTCTTCTGGCCGTCGGCGATGCGCTGGGCCAGGCTCTTGATCTCCGCCTCGCGCTTGTCGAGGACCGCCTGGGCGGTCTTGACGTCGACTTCGCGCGCCTCCTTGTTGGCCTGCAGCAGGCCCGGGAGCGCCTCGGACAGCGCCTGGGCGGTGGCATGCGAGGTCGCTTCCTGGATCGCGGGGCGAAGGTCCGGCTGCTCGACCGGCTCCGGCTGGCGGGTGAACAGGACGTAGACGAGGCCGGCGGCGAGGAGGACGACGGCGATGGCGAGGACGACAGTCATGCGGCGATGCTGACAAGGCGTTCAGACGGCAACGCGATCCTGAAACGCCCCTTGCAGCGGGGTTTCCCACCTGGTACCCATGGAGTACCAGTCAATTTATTTAAATCGATTAAGGGAGAGAGCCATGATGCGGAAGATCAAGGCGCTGGGGCTCGCGGTAGGGGCGACTCTGGCACTGAGCGCGGCGCTCGCTTCGGCGGCGCAGGCAGAACCAGGGCTACTGACAGCCGAAGGGTTCCCGGCGATCGTCACAGGTCAACAGCAGCCCGGCGGCGTCACCTTCGACATCGGGGCGATGAAAACCGTGACCTGTTCGTCGCGGCTCGACGCCACATTGGAAGCCCCGGCCAACCCGGTCACATTCCGGCCCACATACGCGAACTGCGTCGCGCAGCCGGAAGCGATGCCGACGACAATCACGCTGAACGGATGCGACTACCGCTTCGGCTTCGGCCTCCCGGGCACGACAGGCGCAGGGGAAACGACAGGGACCCTGAGAGCGGCGATCGACTGTCCCGACGGGCAGATCGAAATCCACGTGTTCGAAAACGCGATGGCGCACGCCGCGAACGAACCGCTGTGCACATACGACATCGCCCCCCAGGGGCCGGTGGAAGCGGGCATCTACCACAACACGGAAGGGATGCCCGACCACGTAACCGCCACAGTCGCGGCGACGTTCACAGCCGACAGCACACTCGAACCGATGCTCTGCGGCGGCAACATGATGAACGGGCACCTGCCGATCACGCTCACAGGCACCTACACAATGCGGGCCTTCCAAGACGTCAATGGAATGGAGGGGAACTCAGGCGATCTCGACGTCGGCTAGGGCGTCAGCACGTCGTTCTGCGAGGAGGCGCGGTAACTGCCCACCGTCAGGCGGGCGGGCCGCGCCTCCGGCAGTCCCACCGCCGAGATCGTGTAGGTGCCGGCGGGGAGGTCGACCTGGAACTGGCCGGGGCTGCGGGCGAAGATGGTCTGGGGTTTTGGTTCCACCTCGCCGCGGATCCTCAGGCGCACGTCGGTGGGGGTCTGGTTGGCGGCGACGAAGGTGAC
Organism: Actinomycetota bacterium; assembly: GCA_030852475.1. Taxonomy (GTDB): domain Bacteria; phylum Actinomycetota; class Thermoleophilia; order Solirubrobacterales; family 70-9; genus VAYN01. The sequence continues at coordinate 3,217 of JALYWY010000126.1, forward strand.
GTCGAGCGGACGTCCCTTGCTGTTCTTCAGCGGCGGCTCGGGATATTCCACGTTCTGCGGGATCTCCTGGAATTTTTCCGGCCCCATCGCGACTTTCAGCGGCTGCACGATCACCTCGTCGGGGTTGACCGTGACGCTGACGCGGGTCGAGACCTGGGGGCGCTGGTTGTTGTCGTGCCGCGATTCGCCGCAGCCGAGCAGGAGCGCGGTCATGCCGACCAGGGCGGTCACCGCTGCCGCTCTCACTCTCCCGGCACCCATTCAGGGCT
>JALYWY010000150.1 GCA_030852475.1 Actinomycetota bacterium
GTGCGGCTGAGAGGAGTCGAACCTCCACGGGTGTTTCCACCCACAAGGCCCTCAACCTTGCGCGTCTACCAGTTCCGCCACAGCCGCTCGAGGGCGAGGGATTCTAGATGTTTGCGTGCATCGGGAGTCCGCAGCTTGCGGGCATCCGGAGGAGGGGGTACTCTGCGAACAAGTGTTCGAAGGCAATTTGCGGCTCTTTGACCCTGTCGACCCGGCGGAGGAAACTCAAGCGACGATGGAACTGGACCTGACCAAACGGCAGAAGGAGATCTTCGACTTCATCCGCAAGTACGCGGCGAAGACGGGCTACCCGCCGACCGTGCGGGAGATCGGGAAAGCCGTGGGGCTGCACTCGTCCTCCACGGTCCACGCGCACCTCGCCAACTTGGAGAAGCTGGGTCTGGTCCGGCGGGATCCCTCGAAGCCGCGGGCGATCGAGCTGCTCTTCGACAAGGCGAAAAAGACGATCAGCCCGGGCAACGGGCTGCCGCTGGTCGGCCAGGTCGCGGCTGGCGCGCCGATCCTGGCGGAAGAGAACATCGAGGAGTACCTCGAGATCCCCGACGTGATCGGCGGCGAGGACGGCGACTACATCCTCCAGATCCGTGGCGAAAGCATGCGGGACGCCGGGATCCTCGAAGGCGACTACGTGATCGTGCGGCCGAGCGACGACGCCGACAACGGCGAGATCGTCGTCGCCCTGATCGGCGAGGAGGCGACGGTGAAGCGGATCTACCGCGAAAAAGACCACATCCGCCTGCAGCCGGAAAACGAGGAAATGGAGCCGATCCTCACCACCGAGGCGCGGGTGCTGGGGAAGGTCGTCGGCGTTTTCCGCAAGGTCTGACCTGACGGCCCCAGACGCCGCTATGCGGCGTCCTCGCCCGTCCAAATAGCGCTGCTATTCGGACGACCTGCGTCCTTGCCTAGCGACGTCTGGACCTCGTCAGGGCCATCCGCCTGACTCGATGAGGTGTTTGTAGCGCCGCTGGCGCCGGCGCGCATCGCGCATCACCAGCGGCAGCAGCCGCAGTCCCAGCCGGGGGAAGATGTCGTAGATCCGCAGCGCCGGGCCGCGCCAGCGGGGGACGATGAGGACTGGGCGTGGACGCTCGGTCAGCTTGCCGACCTCCTTGGCCACCTGCTCGGCGGTGAGCAGGTGGCCGGAGAAGGAGGCGGCGGCCTCGGGGTCGTCGAGCTTGTCCTCCAGCATCGGCGTCCAGATCCCGTCGGGGCAGACGGCGGAGAGCTGGATGGCCTTCTGGCCGCTGCGGCGCAGGTCGAAGAGGGTGCCGAGGGTGAAGGCCATCGCCGCGTGCTTGCTCGCCGAGTACGCCACCTCGCCGGGAGTGGCGACGATTCCGGCCAGCGAGACGACGTTGACGATGTGGCCGCGGTTGGCCGTTTGCATCGGCCCCAGGGCGGCGATCGTTCCGTTCATCAGGCCGGTGACGTTGACGTCGAGCATGGTCTTGCGCATCTCGACGCTCTGCTCCCAGGGTGGGCCGGGGAAGAAGACGCCGGCGTTGTTGACCCAAAGGTCGAGCGAGCCGGTGCGGCCGATCGAGTCGGCCAGGCCGCGGCAGGCCGCCTCGTCGCGGACGTCGAGGGCGGAGCCCCGTGCCTCGTCTCCCAGCTCCGCCGCAACCCGATCGGCGGCCCCGGCGTCGACGTCGGTGACGTGAACGCGGTAGCCGCGGTCGAGCAGCTCGGCGGCGATCGCGCGGCCGAGGCCACTGCCGGCGCCGGTGACAACCGCCGTTCGCATGGCCGGCGAGTCTACGCCGCTCCTCCGTCGACGGGCCTAAAACCGTCTGTATAGAAGGGGTTTTAGGCCCATCGGCACCAGAGGTGGTTCCTCCTTGGCGAAATTCGGCGGTGGAGCTACCCTTGAGGGGCGGGCTGAGCGGACCGCGGGGGGAGAGAAAACCCCTCGAGGAAAGTCCGGACACCACAGGGCAGGGCGGTGGGTAACGCCCACCCGGGGAAACCCGCGGGAAAGTGCCACAGAAATGACACGGCCGATGGCGCGACTGCAGCTGCGTCGCGCACAGGCAAAGGTGAAATGGTGCGGTAAGAGCGCACCGGCGTCGCGGTGACGCGGCG
>JALYWY010000156.1 GCA_030852475.1 Actinomycetota bacterium
GTGTACATCGCGCTCGGCGTCCAGCCCGACGGAACCAGGGAAATCCTCGGTCTCTGGATCGAGCAGACCGAAGGCGCAAAATTCTGGCTCCGGGTCATGAACGAGCTGAAGGCGCGGGGGGACTGTCAGGAATCTTGTGCGGGAGGCCATGATGAGGGTGAGAAAGGATCCCAGCCATGGCCATCGAGAAAGACATCCTGGACCAGCTGCTGGCGGGGCGCGACCCGCAGGAGGTTTTCAGCCGCGACGGTCTCGTCGATGAGCTGAAGAAGGCGCTGTCAGAACGCATTTTGAACACCGAACTCGACGAGCACCTGGGCGGCGAGCGGCAGGAGGGCCGGCCAAACCGGCGCAACGGCAGCTCGCCGAAGACGGTGCTGACCGGCGCCTCGAAGGTGACGCTCGACATCCCCCGGGACCGGGCGGGGACGTTCGATCCCAAGCTGATCGCCAGGTACCAGCGACGCTTCCCGGATTTCGACGAAAAGATCGTTTCGATGTATGCCCGCGGCATGACGGTGCGCGAGATCCGCGGGCACCTCGAGGAGCTCTACGGGATCGACGTCTCGCCTGATCTCGTCTCGGCGGTCACCGACGCAGTTCTCGAGGAGGTGGCCGAATGGCAGAACCGCCCGCTCGACGCCTGCTATCCGCTGGTTTTCCTGGATGCCTTGCGGGTGAAGATCCGCGAAGAAGGGTTCGTTCGCAACAAGGCCGTGTACATCGCGCTCGGCGTCCAGCCCGACGGAACCAGGGAAATCCTCGGTCTCTGGATCGAGCAGACCGAAGGCGCAAAATTCTGGCTCCGGGTCATGAACGAGCTGAAGGCGCGGGGCGTCACCGACATCCTGATCGCCGTCACCGACGGGCTGAAAGGCTTCCCCGACGCGATCACCGCCGTGTTCCCGCAGACGGTGGTCCAGACCTGCATCGTGCACCTGATCCGCCACTCGCTCGAGTTCGTTTCATGGAAGGACCGCAAGGCCGTCGTGCCGGCCCTGCGCGCGATCTACCGGGCGAAGGACGCCGCGGCCGGCGAGGCGGCGCTCAGCGACTTCGAAGCAGGCCCATGGGGCCAGAGATACCCCGCCATCACCCAGAGCTGGCGACGAGCCTGGGATCGGGTGATCCCGTTCTACGGCTTTCCCGAGGACGTCCGCCGGATCATCTACACCACCAACGCAATCGAGGCCTTGAACTCGAAGCTGCGCCGGGCGGTGCGCACGCGCGGCCACTTCCCGAGTGACGATGCCGCGACCAAGCTGCTATACCTCGTACTGAACCGGGCCAGCGACGACTGGAAACGGCCACCGCGGGAGTGGTTCGACGCGAAGGCTCAGTTCGCCATCATGTTCGGCGAGCGCTTCGCGGTCGTGTAGGAGGAAGAGCCTCCCGCACAAGATTCCTGACAGTCCCGCATGTGCTGCTGCGTGGCGAGGGTTGGACGATGAACCGCAAGAAGACCCAGCGGCTCTACCGCGAGGAAGGGCTGGCGGTGCGCCGACGCCGGTCGCGCCGTCGGATCGCGGTGGCGCGCACGCCGATCCCGAGGCCCGCGGGGCCGAACCGCCGCTGGTCGACCGACTTCGTGCACGACCAGCTGGCCTGCGGGCGCCGGTTCCGGGTGCTGACGATCATCGACGCCGTCACCAAGGAATGCCTCGCCGCCGTCCCGGACACCTCGCTTACCGGCAAGCGGGTGGTGCGCGAGTTGGGCGCGCTGATCGCGCGGCGCGGACGCCCGGACGTCATCGTCAGCGACAACGGCACCGAGTTCACCTCCTCGGCGGTCCTGGCCTTCACCCCGGCGGCGAAGCTCGACTGGCGCTTCATCGCGCCGGGCAAGCCGACCGAGAACGCTTTCGCCGAGAGCTTCCAGGGGAGGATGCGCGACGAATGCCTCAACGAACACCTGTTCTTCTCGATAAACCACGCCCGCACCGTCGTCGCCGGCTGGGTCGAGGACTTCAACACCGCGCGGCCGCACTCGGCGATCGGCTACATGACGCCCGCCGCCTACGCCGCGACCCTGAACCCGCAACGGGCATCGGCGCTGCGCCACTTCGAAAGCTCCGCACCGATGCCCGTTGCT
>JALYWY010000157.1 GCA_030852475.1 Actinomycetota bacterium
GTGGTCGGGTGGGTCGGCGAAGAGCATGTTGTTGCCGGCCCGGTCGAAGAACTGGCGGCGCAACTCTGGGTCGACGTCGAGGCCGGCGAACCCGATGCCGGGCCCGCCGGCTGCTCCCCGTAGGGCCATGCCGCGACCGAGCCGGGGGTCCCGCAGCGCCGTCATGCAGTCCTCGTAGCGGGACAGCACGATGGGTCCGAAGCTGCTGCGCAGTACCGGTGCAGCGTCGCGGAGCTGGCGGTAGGGGGTGTAGGGGTCGGCTCGGCCTTCGGGGGTGAGCAGGAGCCGGATCAGGATGTTGTCGGCGGCGGTGTCGGTGACGGCGGGCATTGCTGGGACCTCACAGGTCGTCGGGGGCCATCGCGCCGATGCTGATCAGACGGTCGGTCAGCGCGGCGTCGAGGAGGCCGATCTTGCGGAGGTTGGGGGTGATCTTTGCGAAGAGGACGCGCTGGAAGAGTTGGAGCATCGGTGAGTTGGCCGAGTCGCGCAGGCCGTCGTCGAGGGGGATGCCGAGGCGTTCCCAGACCTCGGTGGCCAGGAATCGGTCGCGCATGAGCCAGGCGGCCTCGACGACGAAGTCCTGCCGCTCGGCGCGTTCGGCAGCGGTCATCTCGTCGTAGATGCCGGCGAGCGAGAGCGCTCCGAAGGCGACGTGGCGGGCCTCGTCGGCCATGACGTATCGGGTGATCTGCTTGATGAGCGGTTCGGTGGAGAACTGGTGGATGAGTCCGAACGCGGCGAGGGCGATGCCTTCGACGACGATCTGCATGCCGAGGTAGGTGATGTCCCAGCGGGGGTCGGCGACGACCAGCTCGAGGAGTTGGCGCAGGTTGTCGTTGACGGGGTAGGTGAGTTCGAGCTTTTCGTCGAGGTAGCGGGCGTAGGCCTCGACGTGGCGGGCTTCGTCGTAGACCTGGGTGGCGCCGTAGTACTTGGCTTCGGTCCAGGGGACCTCCTTGACCAGCTTGGAGGTGGCGAGGAGTGCGCCCTGCTCGCCGTGGAGGAACTGGCTCGTGATCCAGGCGTTGAACTGGCGCCCGGCTTCGGCACGCTCCCGTTCGTCGAAGCGTTGGAAGGAGTCGGCGGCGATCATCGGCAGGTAGGAGGCGAGGCCGCCGGTGTCGAGTGGGTCGACGTCGATCGACCAGTCGAGGTCGGTGGTGACGTTCCACTGGGCTCGCTTGGCCTTGTCGTAGAGCTTCACCAGGTCGCTTCGGCCACCGGTGTACTGCCAGCTGAACTGGACTCGGCCCTGGCGTTCGACTCGTAGCCCGCCGCCCGGGGTGTCGAGGTCGTGGCTTCGCGGGCGGGTCCGGAGCACCGGGCGTTCGACGTGGCGGGCCGGCCCGATGATGTGTTGCAGGATGCTGGGGTCGGCCAGCATGCGGTAGTCGGGTGCGAGGAGCTTGGCGTAGCGCTCGAAGTAGAGGAGCTGCTTGACGACCAGCACCATGGCTCGGGGAAGCACGACCCGGTACCGAGTTGCGACCTGGAGGATGTGTCCGAGCAGCTCGCCGTAGCTGATCTCGGCCAGTGGCTTGTCGACCATCGGCTCGAGCAGTCGCGCCACATCCGCGGTCGCGGCGTCGATGTCGACGGGACCGGTGGCGGCACCGAGTTCGAAAACTGCGTTGACGACGGTGGCGTAGTCGCCGTCGACCAGCACTGCGGGCAGTGCCCGGCGCAGGATGAGTCGGGTGCGGTCGTCGAGCCGGCCGGCGATCCCGAAGTCGAGGAAGGTCAGCTCACCGGCGGGAGTCACGAACAGGTTGCCGGCGTGCACGTCGCCGTGGAAGATCCCGTGCTCGAGCGCGGCGCCGACCCAGGTCCGTACGCCGTCGCGCAGCAACTGCTCGAGGTCGTGTCCGGCTTCTCGTAGCGGCTCGACGTCGTCGATGGGTGTCCCGTCGACGAAGCTCATCACCAGCACTCGCTCGGTGACCATGCCCCAGATCGGTGTCGGCACCTGGCAGGTCGTGGGCGGGTCGAGGAGCGCCAGGACGTCGGCGTAGTCGGCCATGGTCTGGGCCTCGACGCGGAAGTCGAGCTCGGCTCGCAGCGTGTGCGCGAGGTCCTCGATGACCGCGACCGGGTTGAGCGTCGCGCCCAGCGGGCCGGCTTGGGCGAGCAGGCCGGCAGCGGTGCGCAGCACCCGCAGGTCCTGTTCGATCCGATCACGCAGGTGCGGGCGGCGGACCTTGACCGCCACGGCCGTGCCGTCGGGCAGCACAGCCCGGTGGACCTGGGCGATGGACGCCGATGCGATCGGTTCGTCGTCGAAGCTCGTGAACAGCTCCGAGATCGGCGCGTCGAGGGATCGTTCGACGACCCGGCGGATCCGGTCGGGCGGCTCCGGTGGCACGGCGTCGAGGAGCCGGCGCATCTCGGTTGCGAGCAGGTCGGGGAACAGGCCGGGGCTCGACGCGATCAGCTGCCCGAACTTGACGGTGGTCGGCCCCAGGTCCGCGAACGAACGTCGCAGGGCGACCGACGCGGACCGGGGGAGCTGACGGTGCGGCCGTCTCGCCAGCGACGCCGGGCGATGTCCCGCCGCCACGAGCCCGTTGCGGGACACGGTGAGCGCGACCTGCGCCAGCCGGGGGACGTCGGCGGGTCGCAGCCGGCCGATGTCGTGGGCCGGTGTGGTGATCGGTGCTGCGG
>JALYWY010000174.1 GCA_030852475.1 Actinomycetota bacterium
ATCGAGGCCCTTTTCAGCCTTGGCCTGACCTTCTTCAAGACCCTTTTCGGCTTCTTTGCGGGCGTTGTCGAACTTCTCGCGGGTCTTCCCGTCGGTGCCTTCTTCGACCTTTTCTTTTGCTTCGTCAAGGCCCTTCTCGGCTTTGTCGACTCCTTCTTCGACGGCTTCTTCGGCCTTCTTGGTGCCTTCTTCGACCTGTTGTTCGGCGTTCTCCTGAATCGTGCCGGTGCTGTCGCCGTCGCCGCAGCCGGCCCAGACGGCGCCGCCGGCGACGATCGCGATCACGGCAAGAAGCGAGGCGAGGGTGCGCGGCTTCCTGGCGGGAACGGGCTGATCGTCTTTCATGTGGATGCTCCAGTCGCTTTGCTGGTTAACGTGGTGCGGCAGTGAATCAAACGGAGCCGGACAGCTTCGAAGCCCTGGTCGCCGACGCGATCGACGCGCTTCCCGACGAATTCCAGCGCCTCCTGGAAAGGGTACCCGTGGTGGTTTCCGACCTGGGGTTCGAGCGCAACGCCTACGGCGAGTACTTCGGCGATGGGCTCGCGGGCGAAAGGTACGAAGATCGGATCGTGATCTATCGGGACACCCTCGAACGCGATTTCGGTCACGACCGCGAGCTGCTCGCCCGCCAGGTCGCGCAGACGCTGCGGCACGAGCTCGCCCACCACCTCGGCTGGGACGAGCACGGCGTCGGCGGCCTCGGTCTTTGAGCTAGCGGACCCGGCAGGTCCTGAGCAGGGTTTCCTGAATCTCCCCGCGCCCTTCGAAGCGGAAGACGCCGCGGGCGAAGGGGAAGATCGCCGCTTGCAGGCCCGGAGGGGTCGCGCAGGCCGCCGAGATGTAGCTGCGTCGCTTGCCGGCAAAGGAGTACTGCCGCCCGATCGTCAGGTCGATCTGGGTGACCGAGCCGAGATTGCCGCCGAGCCTGGGGACCCTCGCCCGGAGGACCGTGCCGAATTCCCCTTCGTCGCGGTGGCCGATCGTCAATGGGACGACCAGCGTGAACCGGACCGGGGCCCCCGCGAAGAGATGGAGCAGCAACGCCTGCCTTCCGCCGCGGCGGCTGTTGAAGGCGAGGATCCTCCCGCTCGCCGGGATCGACCGCCCCAGCAGCACCTCGGCCCGGAAGTTGCCGCGACCGACCAGGGCGGAGCGGCAGCGGGCGAGCGCCGTCTCGGTGCTGGTCGACTGCAGGATCGGGGCGCTGCATACGGGCAGCCCCCTGCTGAAGATGCGCCCGTTGCGGTTGAGGGTTACTTCGAGCCATCGCAACGGCGGCGGATGGCTGCCGTCGGTGGTCGCCACCCGGCCCTGGATCTCGACCCTGACCGGCGCCGGCCGCAGACGGGGCAGGACGTGCGGCGCGAAGTTCGCGTTGAAGGTGACCTCCAGCCCGTCGCGCACCACCCGCTCGGCCCTCGAAGCCGAGGTCCAGCCGATCGCGAGAAGAGCGACCAGAAGCGGGATGACGAAGCGGCGGTGCATGCTGAGGACGAGTCTAGGCGCTCGCCCCGGCGGCGAACGCCTTCAGCGTTTCGACAGTTCTTCGAGCGCGTGGGTGGGCTTGCCGCCGACGACGTCGCGGAAGGCGTTCTTGAAGCGCTCGGTACGGCGATCGGGCGGGAACCGGTCCTCGGCCAGCTCCTGCTTCTTCGGGTTTCGCTCGCCGTAACGGCGACGTGCCCAGGCGGAGCCGGGCTTGCCGAGCCGGCAGGCGCCGTAGAGGGCGATCGGGAAGACGAAGAAGCCGATGGCGCCGTGCATCACCCGTCCCTTGGCGAAGCAGATCGCGACCAGCAGGAAGACGAACAGCGCGCTGAGGGCGGTGCCCAGGACCGCCCCGACGGATCCGTCTTCGATCGTGAACGGGGTGAATCCCAGCAGCACCAGCATCATCGCGGCGGCGGCGATCACGGTCGCGTCGATCGAGCTGCGGCCCTCGTCGGCCCAATAGACGTCTTCGAGGTAGACCCAGAGGGCGAACTCGTCGATCGTCAGGCCGGCGCCGACCCCGAAGGCGAAGGCGAAGATCTCCATCCAGGGGCTGTCGCCGAAGGAGGCGAAGCCGCCGGCCCCGGCGATCATCATCGTCACGATCCCGAAGACGAGGTGGTGGACGTGGACGCCGCCTTCGCTGACGATGCTGCCCGGCCACCAGGGGACCCTGGGGCTGCGCATCAGCCGCGTGCTCATGCGGATGAAGGCGAAGGAGAGGATGAAGCCGATCAGGACCAGGTACAGGCCCTGCAGTTCGTGCTCGGAGATCCGGTCCCAGAACTCGGTGAAGATCGAGGCGGTGATCATGCCGGCACCGGGGCCGGGTGGAGGGGCGGTGCGGCGCTCGCCCCGTCCTTCTCGGCGATCAGGTCGACGGTGAGGAGGACGGCGGCGACGGCGAAGAGGGGGGAGAGGGCCGCATCCGCCAGCGCCTCGGCCAGCCAGGTGGCGACGAAGGTGTGGCCGAGGGCCGCGTGGACGAGGGCGGCGAGCCCGCCGCCGATCGCGTCGCCGGCGATCTCGACCGGGGCCAGCACCAGGAAGACCAACCAGAAGTGTCCGCGGACGAGCTGGACGCTGCGCTTCAGCGCGCCGACGGCGGTTCGCTCCTCGATCTCGACCACGGGTCCGGAGAGGGCGAGCCAGACGAAGGCGAGGACGCCCGGGATGACGCCGAGGATCAAGCCGACGGCGACGATCGCGACGAAGAGGAGGTCGACCGCGATCAGACGGCCGTAGTTGAGCCGCCGGGCGATCTCGCGCAGCGATGGCGGCTTCTCTCCCTGCGCGTGGGTGAGCGAGACCGCGATCGCGCCGCTGAAGAAGACCTCGCCGAGCAGGCCCGTCGCCGTCACCACCCCGACCGCCAGCGCGATCGCCGCGAGTTTGATCCCGCTGGTGACGTCAAGCGAATCGAGCTCGACGTTCATCGTCAGCGCGTCGAGCAGGCCGAGCGGAAGGAAGACGATCAGCGCCAGGAGGAGGATCGAAGGCGCCCAGCTCCAGTAGGTGCGCCAGATACGCCCGTAGGTGGCGGCCAGCCGGCGGCGCAGGCTCACGGCCGGCGGCGGCGCCCCGCTGGACGTCGCCCCCGCGCCTCGAGCTTCGACTGGCTCGATTCGGAGGCGGGAACGCGCTTCAGGTTGGCGAGTTCGGGGATCAGCAGCTCTTCGGCGCAGCGCCGGTGCCAGTGGTGGTGGTCTGTGCCGCCGAGCCGGCGGACGAACTGGACGACCGTGTGCTCCTCGCCGACCGGAATGTCGCCGTGGCAGCCGGGGCAGTGGTAGAGCTTGCGGGCGATCCCGCGGATCAGCCAGGTCTCGTCGCCCTCTTCGTTCAGCCCGAAGAGGCTCCAGCGCATGCTCGGGAGTCCCTCGAACCGGCTCACTTCGAGCGCCTCGACATCCAGGCGAAGCCGGCGGTCATGACGACGTTGGCGACGCCGGCGAGCTGGAGGCCGAGCTTCGCCCCTGGTCGGCTCACCGCCGGCGAGGCGGACCAGAGGGCGTCGGTGGCGATCTCGGTTCCCCGCAGCCAGGCCAGCGACTGCCAGTCGGCGGCGGATCCCCGGCGGTCGGCGATCAGATGGGCGGCGGCAAAGGTGAGCCAGATCGGCCCGCAGCGGCGGAAGAGGTGTTTCGCGTCCGGCGAGGGCTCGTCGTGTCCGAGCACCCGCAGGGTCGCCTCCGGGGCGGCAATCGCCGCGCTGCCGAGCAGAAGATCGAAGGCGATCATGTTGCGGTTGGTGAGGCGCAGGGCCTGCTCCAGCGTCATCGCTCGACAAATCCAACCAGAACCTGGAAGGGAAAGGGCGAGGGCTGGCGAAATGGACCGCCGTGACCAAGACCGCAACGAAGTCCCCACAGCTCAAAAGCCTTTCCGACTACATCCAGGAGCGTTTCGAAGAGTTCTCGCGCTCCCAGAAAGACGTCGCCCGCTACATCGTCGATCACCTCGACGAGGCGGCCTTCCTCACCGCCGAGGAGCTGGCCCGGAGAGCGAGCACCTCGTCATCGACGGTGGTGCGCTTCTCCCAGGCCCTCGGCTTCGAGGGTTACCCCGAGCTCCAGCAGGCGGCGATCGAGGAGTACCGCACGACGATCGCCGGCAACGGCGCCGCCGGCGGAGCCCTCTTCTCCTTCGACCACTCCGAGCTGGAGGGATCGCTCAGCGCCGACTACGCGAACCTCGAGGAAACCGCGCGCAAGCTCACCTCCGAGCAGGTGACGGCTTCGGTCGCCGCCTTGGCCGAAGCGCAGCGGATCGTCATCGTCGGCGTCGACCAGATGGCCTTCTTCGCCAGCTACCTGCGTCACACGCTCAGCCTGCTCGACATCCGCGCCGAGATCGTCGCCAGCACCGGCGGCGAGTCGTTGCAGCGGCTCGGTCGCATCGACGAGGACACGCTCGTGATCACGCTTTCGGCCGGCCGCGCGCACCCGCTGCTGCTGCGGGCGATGAAGCTCGCCCTGCACCGCGGCGCCCGCACCCTGGC
>JALYWY010000168.1 GCA_030852475.1 Actinomycetota bacterium
TCGCCGGCCTGGTCGTCTCGACGGTCGAGGGCGCTCTCGTCCGCGCCCGCGCGGCCGGCGACGAGGCGCCGCTCAAGTCGGCGGTCGCCGGCCTGCGGCAGGCGCTCGAGGCACTGCTCCCGCACTCCTGAACGTCCCTCCGGAGCACGCTCGACGCTCCTCTCCGGCGCGTTTAGACAAGAGCCCTCGCGGGCAGCTTCTTGATGCATCCCCGGGAAGGGATGGATCATGGAGGAGAGACCTTGAAATCCAAAGGGGCGACGCGGGTCTTGGCCTGCATCGCGGTCGCGGCCTTGGTCGCGACCGGCCTCTCCTCCTGTGGCGGTGGCGACGACGAATCCGGCCCCCGGGAGCTGACCTTCTTCGTCGCGATCCAGCCGGGCGGGACGATCGAGGAAGTCTCGAAAAGGTGCTCGAAAGAATCGGGCGGCAAATACACGATCACGCCCGAATTCCTCCCCACCGACGCGAGCCAGCAGCGCGAACAGCTGGTCCGCCGGCTCGGCGCCGACGACCCCTCGATCGACATCGTCGGCATGGACGTGATCTGGACCGGCGAGTTCGCCAACGCCGGCTGGGTCGAAGAGTGGACTGGGGCACAGAAGAAAGCGGTCACGGAAAACGTCTTCCCCAACGTGATCGAGACGGCTTCCTACGAGGGCAAGCTCTACGCGGCGCCGTTCAACACCAACACCCAGCTGCTCTGGTACCGCAAAGACCTGGTCAAACAGCCGCCGAAGACCTGGGACGAGATGATCGAGCAGGCCGAAGGCCTGAAAGAAGCCGGCACGATCCAGGTCCAGGCGGCCCGCTACGAGGGCTTCATGGTCTGGGCCAACGCGCTGATCGAGAGCGCCGGCACCCAGATCCTCTCCGGCCCCGAAGAAGTCGCCCTCGAAGAGGGGCCGACCGAAAAAGCGCTGGAGGTGATGGGCCGGCTCGCCAACGGCAGCGCCGCCCCGCAGGGCCTCTCGACCTCCGACGAGGACAGCGCCCGCCTCGCCTTCGAGGCCGGCGAATCGGCCTTCATGACCAACTACACCTTCGCCTACGCCAGCGCCCAGGCCGAAGCGCCGGACATCGGCAAAGTGATGGGCTTCGCGCGCTTCCCCGAGGTCGTCCCGGGCACCCCGAGCAAACCGCCGCTCGGCGGCTTCAACCTCGCGGTCAGCGCCTTCTCCGAGAACCAGGACGTCGCCTTCGAAGCGGCCGCCTGCCTGGCCGGCAAGGAGAGTCAGAAAACCGCGGTCGAACTCGACGGCCTGCCCCCGTCGCGCTCGGACCTCTACACCGACAAAGCCGTGACGAAAGCGTATCCCGGGTTCGCGCAGCTGGTCAAAGAGTCGATCGAAGGCTCGGGGCCGCGGCCGACCACCCCCGCCTACCAGGACGTCTCGCTCGCGGTCCAGCGCTCGCTGCACCCGCCGGACAAGATCGACCCGCAGGACGCCAAGTCGGTCTTCGACGAACTGAAGGAGAACGTCGAAGACGCGGTCAAGCGAGAAGGGCTGCTCTGATGACCGTCAACGCGCCCGCCAACCCCGCCCCGCCGGAGGCCACCCCCAAGAAGGCCTCTTCGCGGACCCGCTCGGAACGCAAGCTGGCCTGGATGCTCTGCGCGCCGGCGGTGCTGGCGATGCTGCTGGTCACCGCCTACCCGATCGTCTACGCGGTGATCCTCTCGCTGCAGGACGTCGACCTCCGCTTCCCCGACGAGGGCGGCTTCGTCGGCCTCGACAACTACGTCGCGGTCCTCACCTCCGACCTCTGGTGGACGGACTTCTTCAACACCGTCGGGATCATGATCGTCACGGTCGCGATCGAGCTGGTGCTGGGGATGGCGATCGCGCTGGTGATGTACCGGGCGATCTTCGGCCGCGGCGTCGTCCGCACCTCGGTCCTCATCCCCTACGGGATCATCACCGTCGTCGCCGCCTTCGCCTGGCAGTTCGCCTTCGCGCCGGAAACCGGGTTCGTCAACAACCTGATCGGCAGCGAAACCGACTGGTTCGGCGAGCGCTTCACGTCCTTCGTGGTGATCGTCCTCGCCGAGGTCTGGAAGACGACCCCGTTCATGGCGCTGCTGCTGCTGGCCGGGCTGGTGACGATCGACCGCCAGCTCTACGAGGCCGCGAAGGTCGACGGCGCCACCGCCTGGCAGCGGTTCACGCGGAT
>JALYWY010000200.1 GCA_030852475.1 Actinomycetota bacterium
GGCTGACCTTGCGGCCCTGGCGGCGAGCCAGAGCCTCGGTTTTGAGCCGATGGGCGCGCTCCTGAGCCATCTGGCGAGCCTGCCGGTCACCATCGACCGTCTGCACGAACTCACCGGCGTCGGCGACCCCGTCGAAGCCGAGCACCTCGACCGGCATTCCGGGCACCGCTTCGGAGACGGCCTTGCCGGTGAAGTCGTGCATCGCCCGCACGCGGCCCCACTGGGGGCCGGCGACGAGCGAGTCGCCGACGCAGAGGGTGCCGCGCTCGACCAGGACGGTGACGACCGGCCCGCGGCCGGGGTCGAGCTGGGACTCGATCACGTGGCCGGAGGCCGGCGCGTTCGGGTTCGCCGTGAGCTCCTCCAGCTCGGTGACGAGCAGGATCATGTCGAGCAGGTTGTCGAGGCCGTCCTTCGTCTTCGCCGAGACCTCGCAGAAGACGGTCTCGCCGCCCCAGTCCTCCGGGGTGAGCCCTTCCGAGGCAAGCTCGCCCTTGACTTTCTCGGGGTTGGCGCCCTCTTTGTCGATCTTGTTGACGGCGATCAGCATCGGCACGTCCGCGGCGCGAGCGTGGTCGATCGCCTCCTTGGTCTGAGGCATGACCCCGTCGTCGGCGGCAACCACCACGACGACGACGTCGGTGACCTTGGCGCCGCGGGCGCGCATCGCGGTGAAGGCGGCGTGGCCCGGGGTGTCGAGGAAGGTGATCGTCTTCTCGTCGTGGTGCACCTGGTAGGCGCCGATGTGCTGGGTGATGCCGCCGGCCTCGCCCGCAGCGACCTCGGTCTCCCGGATCGCGTCCAGCAACGAGGTCTTGCCGTGGTCGACGTGCCCCATGATCGTCACCACCGGCGGCCGGTCGACCAGGTCCTCGTCGGCGTCGGAGAACTGCGGCTCCTCGGGCTCCTCGTCGGCGGCGTGGAGGATTTCGACTTTGCGGTCGTACTCGTCGGCGATCGCCTTCACCGAGTCGTCGGTGAGGGTCTGCGTCAGCGTCGCCATTTCCCCCATCATCATCAGTTTTTTGATCACCTCGGCCGGGGCGAGGCCAAGCGACTCGGCGACCTCCCGGACGGTGGCGCCGGAGTTGACCTTGGTCGCCTCCGGCTCAGCCGGCGTCTCGGGTTTCGCCGGCGGCTCCTCGAGCAGCGGCTTGCGGCGGCGTCCACCGCGGCGGCGCGGCGGGCGCTGCGGTGGCGGTCCGCCCGTCTGCTCGCGCCGAGAAGCCTGCGAGTCGATCACCACGCGGCGTTTTTTCGAGGCGGCGCCCCCGCCTCCGCCTCCGCCCTGCTGGGCGCCGGCGGGACGGACGGGCTTGGTCGAAGTCTGCGGGCCTTTCGAAGCGGCAGGCTTCGCCGCCGCCGGGGCTTTCGCCTGAGCGGGAGCGGCGGGTTGCTCGGCTTTGGCGGCAGGGGCTTTTTTGGCCGTCCCACCACCGTTGCCTTTGGCAGCCCCGATCGCTTTCAGCGCATCGGCCTCCTCGACGCTGGAGGCAGCGGCTTTCGCGTCGACACCGGCCGCCTTCAAAGCGGCCAGCAGCTCTTTCGAGCTGACGCCCTGCGCTTTCGCGATCTCGTGAACCCGTTTCTTGGCCACTAAGCCTGCTCCGCCTCCTCGGGTACTTCTTCAGCTTGCTCGGCCGGAGCCTCCTCGGCGGGGGTGTCCTCCGACGCTCCGTTCGCCGTACCGGCCTCGCCCGCATTCGGCTCGGCACCGCTGGCCTCGGGGTCGTCCTCGAAGTGCTCCGCGACTTCCTCGGCTTCGGTCGCCTCCTGCTGGATGTCTTCTTCGATCGCCTCCTCGGTCGCGACTTCGTCGGCGGTCTCCTCGGCTCCCTCCGTCGGCTCGACGAATTCGGAGGAGGCCCGCTCGACGATCTCCGACACCTGGCCTTCGTCGGCGTCCGGGTCGGCGAGGATCGCCACCTCGGCCTCGGAGACGTTGGCGAGGATCGCCGTCTGGCTGGTCTCGAAGCGCGAGAGCGCCTGGTGCGAAGCGAGGCCGCAGTAGGTCGAGCCGGGGATCGCCGCGTTCGGGCAGCGGCGCCCGTTCGAGAGGACCGCCATGCAGCGGCCGTCGAACTGTTCCTCGCCCTCCACCTCGACCTCGTGTTCTTCGGAGGCGAACTCGGTCTCGGACTTGATGTCGACGCGCCAGCCGGTGAGGCGGGCGGCGAGGCGGGCGTTCTGGCCATCGCGGCCGATCGCCAGCGAGAGCTGGTCGTCGGGCACGATCACGGTCGCCTGACGCTCCTCGTCGTCGACGATCACCTCGCGCACCCGCGCCGGCGAGAGGGCTTTGGCGACGAAGCGGGCGGGCTCGTCGTTGTGGGGGATGATGTCGATCTTCTCGCCGCGCAGCTCGGAGACGACCATCCGCACCCGCGAGCCGCGGGGGCCGACGCAGGCGCCGACCGGATCGACGCCATCGGCGTGGGAGACCACGGCGATCTTCGAGCGGTAGCCGGGCTCGCGGGCGACACCGACGATTTCCACCAGCTTGTCGGCGATCTCCGGCACCTCGAGCTCGAACAGGCTTTTGATCAGCTCCGGGCTGCGGCGGGAGACGACGATCGCCGGTCCTTTGGTCGAGTCGGAGACGTCGGTGATCACGGCCTTGATCCGCATCCCGTGGTCGTAGCGCTCGTTGTAGACCTGCTCCGATTTCGGCAGCAGCGCCTCCACCCGCTCGCGCAGCTGCACCAGCGTGTAGCGCTTGTCGGACTGCTGGATGATCCCGGTGATCAGCTCGCCGACGCGGTCCTGGTACTCGTCGTACATCATCTGCCGCTCGGCCTCGCGAATCCGCTGCAGGATCACCTGCTTGGCGGTCTGAGCGGCGATCCGGCCGAAGTCGTCGGGAGTGACGTCCCTGGTGGTGATCTGGTCCTCGTAGGGGGCGATCATCTCCGGGTCGAGCTCCGGCTCCTCCGGCTCTTTCATTTCGCCCGTCTCGGGATCGACCTCCGGCTCCTCCTGCTGCTCGGCCGCTTCGGCCAGCAGCTTCTCCTCCAGCTCCGGCGGCAGGATCAGCTCGAAGACGCGGAAGTCACCGGTTTCGTGGTCGAGGTCGACGCGCGCGTATTTCGCGGCCCCCGGAGTCTTCTTGTAGGCCGAGAGGAGGGCGTCCTCGAGGGCGTCCATCAGCTTGTCGGCTGAGATTCCCTTCTCCTGCTCGAGCGCTTTGACTGCGTCGACGATCTCTTTGGTCACTGCGCGGACTCCTTGCTTTCGGCACTGGTGGCGGGGCGGCGGTATTTGGGGCCAGGCGACGAGACCTCCAGCGAATAATCGACCAGCAGGTGCCTGAGGTGCCGCGTGACTCTTTCGCAAAGTGCGAGATCCACCCCGTCCGGGTGGTCGATGAAGAGCCGCAGCGCGTCGTTCCTCGGTTTCTCGAGGGCGACGACGTCGATGCCCGAATCCAGCTCGGACAGCTCCTGCTGAAGATCTTGCTCAGTGGGGTCGTTCATGCCTGGAAAATTGGGTGGAGGCGTAAAAAAAGTGGGCCAGGCCCACTTCTCGACACGCATAGGGGACAGAAAAGCTTGAAATCAGTATAGCCCGCTCAACTGGCGGGCTCGCCCGCTTTTTCCCGCAAGCGGGCGACTTCGCCCAGGATCGCCTCGGCAATCGCTTCCTTGGAGTCGATCGGCACCTCGTTCTCGCCCCGGGCGGAGATCAGCGTCACCGCGTTGCGCTCGCTCTCGAAACCGATCTCGGGATTGGAGACGTCGTTGAGGACGATCAGGTCCGCTCCCTTGCGGCGCAGCTTGCCGCGGGCCCGCTCCACCGCCTCTCCCCCGTGCTCGGCGGCGAAGCCGACGATCGTCTGGCCTTCGCGGCGGCGGGAGGTAAGCCCGGCGAGGATGTCCTCCGTCGGCGCCAAGGAGATCTCGAGCGAACCCGATCGCTCGAGCTTCCCGGAGGCGGGGTCGGCGGCGCGGAAGTCGGCAGGCGCCGCTGCCATCAGCAGGACGTGGGCTCGGGAGAACTCCTGCTCGGCGGCGGCGGCGAGCTGGGCAGTGGTCTCGACGTCGACCCGGCGCACGCCGGCCGGAGCGGGCAGGGCGACGTTGGCGGCGATCAGCGTCACTTCGGCGCCGCGTCTGGCGGCGGCGGCGGCCAGGGCGATCCCCATCCGGCCACTGGAGCGGTTGCCGATGAAGCGCACCGGGTCGATCGGCTCGCGGGTGCCGCCGGCGGTGACCAGCACCCGCAGCCCGTCCCAGGGACGATCGCCCGCGGGCAGGGCCGCTTCCACCCGGGCGAGCAGTTGCTCGGGATCGGGCAGGCGGCCCCGGCCAAACTCGCCGCGGGAGGCGAGCTTCCCCTCCTCCGGCTCGATCACCTCGACGCCGCGCCCTCGCAGCGTCTCCAGGTTCGCCTGCGTGGCGGCGTCGGCGTACATGCGGTCGTTCATCGCCGGCGCGACCAGGCGCGGCGCGGTGCAGGCGAGGAACGAGGTGGTCAGCATCGAGTCGGCGGCGCCGGCCGCCAGCTTGGCGATCGTGTTGGCCGAGGCGGGGGCGACGAGGTAGGCGTCGCAGCGATTGGCGAGCTCGAGGTGGCCGATCGGGTCGTGCGAGACCTGCTCCTCGCCGGGAAAGGCGCCGCGCATCGGGTCGCGCTCGAACTCGGAGATCAGCACCGGCGCGCCGACGATCCCCTCGAAGGAGGCGGCGCCGACGAACCGCGTCGCAGTCTCCGTCATCAACACCCGCACGCCATGGCCGGCGAGCGTCGCCGAGCGGGCCAGCTCCAGGGCCTTATAGGCGGCTATGCCACCGCTGACGCCAAGCAGAAGTCGAGCCATACCGACTCCAAACTACGCCTTCCGGACCGCCTGTCGGGGCGGGCGCTAGGCGCGGTACTCGTATTTCAGTTTGCCCTCGGCGAGCTCCTCGAGCGCCATCGAGAGATAGTTCCTCTCGGCGTTGGTCTCGACCATCGGCGGCGGGTACTCGCCGAAGCCGCCCTCTCCGAGGTTGTGGAAGTAGCTGTTGATCTGGCGCGCCCGCTTCGCCGAGACGACAACGGCGGCGTAATGGGAATCGGCGTGCTCCAGAAGCTTGTCTACGCGTGGTTTGATCATTCGGCGGCGGAGTCTAGAGGATCAGTCTGCCGGTGCCTGCCCCAGCTCCGAACGGACGATCCCGACCAGCTCGCCGACGGCGCGGCCGAGGTCGTCGTTGACGACGCAGTGGTCGAAGTCGCCTTGGGCGGCCATCTCCTGCTCGGCGACCTTCAGTCGCGAGTCGATCGCCTCCAAGGAGTCGGTGCCGCGGCCCGCGAGTCGCTCTCGCAACACCGCCGGGTCGGGAGGCGCGATGAAGATCTGAACCGAGTCCAGATCGATCTGCCTGACCTGTTGGGCGCCCTGCACCTCGATCTCGAGGACCACCGAATGACCCGCTTCGGTTCGCCTTTCGACCTCGCTGCGCAGCGTTCCGTAGCGGTTGCCGCTGTAGGTGGCGAACTCGAGGAAGTCCTTTTCCTCGACCCGCTGCTCGAACTCCTCGGGCGTGAGGAAGTGGTAGTCGCGCCCGTTTACCTCTCCCTCCCGGGGTGATCGAGTCGTCGCCGAGACCGACAGCTCCAGGTCGGGAACCTCCTTCAGCAACTCCTTGATCAGCGTGCCCTTGCCGACCCCAGAGGGTCCGGTGATGACGAAGACTTTGGCCATGCGGGCGGGCATGATGACCGCCGCGGCGGTCGAATTAGCGGCGTAGCTGGGAGATCAGCTCAGCGCGCTGACGCTCGGAGAGACCGCCGATCGTCTTCGACGGCGAGATCCGGCACTGGTTGAGGATCCGGTTGGTCTTCACCCGGCCGTACTTGGGAACGGCGAGGAGCATGTCGAAGACCTTCGCGGTGAGGACGTACTCCGGCGGGTCGAGCAGGATCGTCTGAATGCTCGCGCGGTTGGCCTTCAGGTCCTTCTTCAGCTTCGCGCGGGCGGTGCGGATGTCATTGGCCCGTTTCAGCGCCTCCATCCTCTGATCGAGTGACCGCTCGGGCGCCGCGAGCGAAGATTTGACTGAAGGGGGCGTCATGTGGGCGGCGAGTATAGCCGCGGCTCGGGGGCGCGCAAGGTGACTGGGGCCAATTCCCCCAAAATTCGTCTCAACCTCTACTCGAGGTCTAGGGCCCCCACGCGTGACCGCGTTTCATACAGGCCGGTTTGCAGTTCTTTTGCTATCCGCGCCCCCGCCCGCGGGTCCCGAAAGCTCTCGGTCCCGACCGCAACCAGGGCCGAGCCGGCAACGAGGAACTCGGCAGCGTCGGCGCCGCTGGAGATGCCCCCCATGCCGATCAACGGCAGCTCGACCGCCGCCCTGACGGCCCGGAGCTGCTGCAATGCGATCGGGCGCACGGCGGGCCCTGAGAGGCCACCGTGCCCCGCAGCGAGGGCCGGGGCGCCGGTACTGGGATCGATCGCACTTGCCTTCAGCGTGTTGATCAAGGAGACCGCGTCTGCTCCTCCCTCTTCAGCGGCGACGGCGACGGCCTCGGGGTTGGCGACGTTCGGAGTCAGCTTCACGATCAGGGGCTTCTCGGTAAGGGGCCGCAGCGTTTCCAGCAGCGCCTCGGTCTCGGTCGGCTGCTCGCCGACGATCAGGCCCGAGTGGACGTTTGGGCAGGAGACGTTCAGCTCGATCGCCGCCACCTCATCGCGTGCCGCGACTGCTTCGACCAGACGCGCGAACTCGAGCCGCCCCGTGGCCATCACCGAAACGATCAGCGGCACCGGCAGCTCAGCCAGCTGCGGCAGGTCCTCGGCCAAGAAACCCTCCAGCCCCTTGTTCGGCAGCCCGATCGAATTGATCATCCCCGCGGGGGTCTCCCAGATCCGTTGCGGCTCGTTACCGGCCCGCGGCTCCGGCGTGATCGTCTTGGAGACAAACGCAGAAAACGGGAACTCCTCCAGGAGCTCGTCTCCGAAAACCTTCCGCGCGGTAATGACGTCGTAGGTACCCGATGCGTTGATCACCGGATGCTCCAGCTGAATTCCGCAGAACTCAGACATGGGCAACCTCGGCGACGGCATCACCGCGCACGACGGGGCCGTCGACGCAGAGCCGCATGTAGCCACCATCCGGCTTTGGCACCGCGCAGCCGAAGCAGGCGCCGAAGCCGCAGGCCATCGGCGACTCCAGCGCCAGCTCGCAGGCGACGCCATGCTCGGCACAGAGCGAGCGCACCGCCTCCAGCATCGCCGGGGGGCCGCAGGAGTAGACGACGGCCGAGGTGGCGTCGTCGCCGGCGAGCATCGTCGCCAGCAGGTCGGTTACGTAGCCCCGATGGCCGGCGTGACCGTCCTCTGACGCCAGTCGCACATCAGGGCAGAGGCTGCCGCCTGCGCAGAAGAGCTCGTTGAGGCCGCCGGAGTGCCGTTCGTCGCGGAAGCCGAGGAGGACGCGGAGGGGGATTCCCCTTTCGACCAGATGGCGGCGCCAGATCGCCATCGGGGCGATGCCGATGCCGCCGCCGACGAGGATCGCCCCCGCCGCGCTCGGACTGACTTCCCTTGGGGCCGAGAACGAGTTGCCGAGCGGCCCGGTGACCCAGACCCCCTCTCCCCCCTCCAGCTCGCAGAGCCGATCGGTGCCTGGGCCGACGCCCTCGACCAGGAAGTCGAGCCTCACTCCCTCTTTGGCCGGGGCCGTCTCGGCGACCGAGATCGCCCGCGGCAGGAACGGGCGACCCCCGCCCTCGCCCCAGCTGCGCTCGCTGGCCAGCATGTAGAACTGGCCAGGGTCCGGCGCGGGGCCCTCGCGGTCGAGGAGGGAGAAGATCCGGTAGCCGCCGGAGACCTTGTTCTCCGCAACCTCGCAGAGACGACGGCCGAACGGCGCGCTCATCGCGGCTGGGGCGCCCGCACGCTGCCGTCGTGGATCTCCTGCAGCGAGCGCACCTCCGCGTCCCCCTGCTTGCCGGCGGCGATCGCGCGGGCGGCGGCGGTCGCGCCCGTCATCGTCGTCACGCAGGGGATCCCGTGACGGACGGCCGCGGTGCGGATCTCGTAGCCGTCGGTGCGGGCACCGGAGCCGGTCGGGGTGTTGATGACGAGGTCGCATTCGCGCTTGCGGATCAGGTCGAGGACGTGCGGTGAGCCTTCCTGCAGCTTGTTGATCCGCCGCACCGGCACCCCCATCCGCTCGATCGCCTGCGCGGTGCCGCCGGTGGCGATCACCTCGAAGCCGAGGTCGTGGAAGCGGGTGGCGATCTGCGTGGCGGCGGGCTTGTCGGTGTCGGTGACGGTGATGAAGACCGAGCCCGATTCCGGCAGCCGCACCCCGGCCGCAGCCTGCGCCTTGCCGAAGGCGGTCGGGAAGTCCGCGGCGATGCCCATCACCTCGCCGGTGCTCTTCATCTCCGGGCCGAGGACCGAGTCGGCGCCGGCGAAACGGGCGAAGGGCAGCACCGCCTCCTTCACGCTGACGTGCTCGAGCGGGCCCTCGGGCAGCTCCTGGTCTGCCAGCTTCTCCCCCAGCATCAGCCGGCAGGCCATCTTCGCCAGCGGCACCCCGATCGCCTTGGAGACGAAGGGGACGGTGCGGGAGGCGCGCGGGTTGGCCTCGATCACGTATAGGTCGCCGCCGGCGACCCCGTACTGGATGTTGATCAGGCCGACGACGCCGAGCTCGAGCGCGATCCGCTCGCTGGTGGCGCGGATCTTCTCCAGCATCTCCTCGCCGAGGCTGAGCGGTGGGATCACGCAGGCCGAATCACCCGAGTGCACCCCGGCCTCCTCGACGTGCTGCATGATCCCGGCGACGTAGACCTGCTCGCCGTCGCCGAGCGCGTCGACGTCGACCTCGATCGCGTTCTCGAGGAAACGGTCGAGCAACAACGGGTGCTCCTGGTCGGCCTTGACGTGTGTATCCAGGTAGGCCTGCAGGTCCTCGGTCGAGTAACAGATCTCCATCGCCCGGCCGCCGAGGACGTAGGAGGGCCGGACCAGCAGCGGGAAGCCGACCCGTTCCGCCACCGCGGTGGCTTCCTCGGCCGAGAAAGCGGTGCCGTAGGGCGGCGCTTTGACCCCGAGCCGCTCCAGCAGCTCGCCGAAGCGGCCCCGGTCCTCAGCGAGGTCGATCGCGTCGACCGGCGTGCCCAGCAGCGGCACCCCCGCCTCTTCGAGGGTGCGGGCGAGCTTCAGCGGCGTCTGGCCGCCGAACTGGACGATCACGCCCTCCGGCCGCTCCTGCTCGCATACCGCGAGCACGTCCTCGGCGGTGAGCGGCTCGAAGTAGAGCCGGTTCGAGGTGTCGTAGTCGGTCGAGACCGTCTCGGGGTTGCAGTTGACCATCACCGCGTCACGGCCGAGCTCGCGCGCGGTCATCGCAGCGTGGACGCAGCAGTAGTCGAACTCGATCCCCTGGCCGATCCGGTTGGGGCCGGCGCCGAGGATCACCACCGAGTCCTTCTCGCCGCGGCGGATCTCGTTGGCGGGTGGCGTGCCGTCGTGGCGCGGGCGCTCGTGGCCCGAGTAGTAGTACGGCGTCGCCGCCTCGAACTCGGCGGCGTAGGTGTCGACCGCCTTGTAGGTGCGGGCAAGGCCGTCGGTGCCGTCGCCTTCCCTTGCAAGCGCCTGCAGCTCGCGCAGGAACCAGCGATCGACCATGCAGGCCTCGTGCACCGCCTCGACGTCAAGCCCCC
The DNA here is from genome assembly GCA_030852475.1 of Actinomycetota bacterium. GTDB lineage: Bacteria > Actinomycetota > Thermoleophilia > Solirubrobacterales > 70-9 > VAYN01. The sequence goes on from JALYWY010000200.1 coordinate 9,664, forward strand.
GCTCGAATGCGGCGAGGATCAGGTCGAAGCGCTCGGCACTGGGAGATGCGATCGCCGCCAGCAGGTCCTCGTCTGACTCCGGGATCTCCGGCGCCGAGTCCAGCTCGCGCGAGCGCATCGCCTTGGCGAAGGACTCGCGGAAGGTGCGGCCGATCGCCATCGCCTCCCCCACGCTCTGCATGTAGGTCGAGAGGCGGCCCTCCGAGCCCGGGAACTTCTCGAAGGCGAAGCGCGGGATCTTGGTGACGACGTAGTCGATCGTCGGCTCGAACGAGGCGGGCGTGGCCCGGGTGATGTCGTTGGGGATCTCCTCCAGGGCGTAGCCGACGGCGAGCTTCGCCGCCATCTTCGCGATCGGGAACCCGGTCGCCTTGGACGCCAGGGCCGAGGAGCGCGAGACGCGCGGGTTCATCTCGATCACGACGATCTCGCCGCTCTCGGGATCGACCGCGAACTGGACGTTGGAGCCGCCGGTCTCAACCCCGATCGCCCGGATCACCTTGATCGCCTGGTCGCGAAGGTCCTGGTAGAGCGGGTCGGTGAGGGTCTGGGCGGGGGCGACGGTGACCGAGTCGCCGGTGTGGACCCCCATCGGGTCGACGTTCTCGATCGAGCAGATGATCACCACGTTGTCGTTGCGGTCGCGCATCACCTCGAGCTCGAACTCGCCCCAGCCGATCACCGACTCCTCGACCAGGACCTGGTTGATCGGGCTGGCGGCGAGGCCCTCGGAGACGACCTGGCGCAGCTCGGTGTCGCTGTGGCCGATCCCTCCTCCCTGGCCGCCCATCGTGAAGGCGGGCCGGACGATCGCCGGCAGGGTGATGCGGCCGTCGGCGAGCGCCTCCTCGACCTCGCCCAGCGATTCGACCGTCATCGACCACGGGATCCGCAGCCCGTGCTCGGTCATCGTCTTGCGGAATTCCTCGCGGTCCTCGGCGCGGCGGATCGCGTCCGAGTTGGCGCCGATCAGCTCGACCCCGAAGCGCTCCAGCGTCCCGTCTTCGTAGAGCGTCATCGCGATGTTGAGCGCGGTCTGGCCGCCGAGCGTCGGCAGCAGCGCGTCGGGGCGCTCCTTCTCGATGATCTTCGTCACCGGCCCGGGCAGCAGCGGCTCGATGTAGGTGGCGGTGGCGAACTCGGGGTCGGTCATGATCGTCGCCGGGTTCGAGTTGACCAGCACGACTTCGTAGCCCTCCTCGAGCAGGACCTTGCAGGCCTGCACGCCGGAGTAGTCGAACTCGGCCGCCTGGCCGATCACGATCGGCCCCGAGCCGATCAAGAGGATCTTCTGGATGTCCTCGCGTTTAGGCACTCTCCACCTCCCGCGCCCCTGCCAGGCGCCTTTCCAGGTTTTGCCGGACCGAAGGCCACTCGTCGTCGACGACCGAGAAGTAG
>JALYWY010000201.1 GCA_030852475.1 Actinomycetota bacterium
GTAGCGGTAGTCGTGCGCCTCCTCCTTCGAGCGCAGCGGCGTCAGCGTGCCGCTGGCCGGGTCGAAGTGGAGCGTCTCCTGGACCACCGTCCCCCCCGCTTCGACCAGCTCGCGCTGGCGCGCCAGCTCGGCTTCGATCCCGCGCTGGAGGAAGCGGAAGCTGTTCATGTTCTTCAGCTCGGTCTTGGTGCCGAGCTCCTCGCTGCCGGCCGGCCGGACCGAGACGTTGGCGTCGACCCGCAGGCTCCCCTCCTCCATGTTGACGTCGGAGACGCCGAGCTGGCGCACCGTCTCGCGCAGCAGCCGCGCCCACTCGGCCGCTTCGGCGGCGCTGCGCAGGTCGGGCTCGGTGACGATCTCGACCAGCGGCGTGCCGCCGCGGTTGAAGTCGACCAGGGAGGCGCCGGAGCCGTGGATCCGCCCCGACTCGCCGACGTGGATCATCTTCGCCGCGTCCTCCTCGAGGTGGGCGCGGTGGATGCGGACGTCGCCGAGCTTGCCGGGGCCGCAGATCGGGATGTCGTACTGACTGATCTGGTACGCCTTCGGGCTGTCGGGATAGAAGTAGTTCTTGCGGTGGAAGATCGAGCGCGGGGCGATCTCGCAGTTCAGCGCCGCGCCGATCTGCAGCGCGTAGCGGATCGCCTGCTCGTTGGGGACCGGCAGCACGCCGGGATGAGCGAGGCAGATCGGGCAGGTGTGGACGTTCGGCTCGTCGCCGAAGGAGAGCTCGCAGCCGCAGAACATCTTCGTCTTCGTCGCCAGCTGGACGTGGATCTCCAGCCCGATCACCGCTTCGAGATCAGCCATTCGCACCTCCCCCCGGGCGGGCGTCGAAGCCGATCCCCTGCTCGAGCGCGTAGGCGGCGTCGAGCAGGCGCTGCTCGGCGAAGGCGGGCGCGGCAATCTGGAAGCCGACCGGCAGCTGCGGGCCGCCGCCTTCGGGCGCGGCGAGGCCGGCGGGGATCGAGATCGCCGGGATGCCGGCGAGGCTCATCGGCACGGTGAAGAAGTCGTTCAGGTACATCGCCAGCGGGTCGTCGGTCTTCTCCCCCAGCTTGAAGGCGACCGAGGGCGCGGTCGGGGTGACGACGAAGTCGACGCCGGAGAAGGCGGTGGTGAAGTCTTCGGCGATCCGGGTGCGGACCTTCTGCGCCTGGCCGTAGTAGGCCTCGTAGTAGCCGGAGGAGAGCGCGTAGGTGCCGAGCATGATCCGCCGCTTGACCTCCGGGCCGAAGCCCTCGGAGCGGGTCGTCTCGTACATCTCGACCAGGTCGCCGTCGCCCCCGGCGCGCATCCCGTAGCGGACGCCGTCGTAGCGGGCGAGGTTGGAGGAGGCCTCGGCCGGGGCGATCACGTAGTAGGCGGAGATCCCGTGCTCGGCGCTCGGCAGCGCCACCTCGGCGATCTCGCCGCCGAGGTCCTCGATCTTGCGCAGCGTCTGCTCGAAGACCTCGCGGACGCCGCTGTCGAACTCGTCGCGCGCCAGCTCGGCAGGCACCCCGAAGCGCAGGCCGGAGAGACCCTCGCGCTCGGGCAGCGAGATGCCCCCCTCGATGCCCACCGAGGTCGAGTCGCAGGGATCGCGCCCCTGCAGCAGGCCGAGCAGCAGGGCCGCGTCTTTGACGGTGCGGGTGAGCGGGCCGCACTGGTCGAGCGAGGAGGCGAAGGCGATCATCCCGTAGCGGGAGATCGCGCCGTAGGTCGGCTTGAGGCCGACGATGCCGCAGAAGGCGGCGGGCTGGCGGATCGAGCCGCCGGTGTCGGTGCCGATCGCCCAGGGGGCGAGCCCGCCGGCGACGACGGCCGCCGAGCCGCCCGAGGAGCCGCCGGGGACCCGCTCGCGATCCCAGGGGTTGAGGACCGGCCCGTAGGCGGAGTTCTCGTTCGAGGAGCCCATCGCAAACTCGTCCATGTTGGTCTTGCCGAGCACCGGCGCGCCCGCCTCGAGCAGCTTGCGGACCGCGGTCGAGGTGTAGGGCGGGCGGTAACCCTCGAGGATGCGCGAGCCGGCGGTGGTCGGCACCCCC
>JALYWY010000218.1 GCA_030852475.1 Actinomycetota bacterium
CCGTCGACCTGACCGATGACGACGCGCCGCAGCGGGTTCGCGCCCACCTCGAGGCCGAGCACGGCGGCAGGCTCCACCTGCTCGTCAACAACGCCGGCGCCGCCTGGCGCGGCGGCTTCGCCGAGAAGGGCTACGCCAACGTCCGGCGCCACATGGAGCTCAACTTCGACGCGGTCGTCCGCCTCACCGAGGCGCTGCTGCCGCTGCTCCGCGCCGCGGCCCCGAGCGCGATCGTCAACGTCGCCAGCACCGCCGGCCGCGTCTCCCGCGCCCGCACCGGTTCCTACAGCGCCAGCAAGTTCGCCCTGATCGGCTGGAGCGACTCCCTCTACGCGGAGGAGAAGCCCAACGGCGTCCACGTCGGCCTGGTGATGCCCGGCTTCGTCCGCACCGAGGGCTTCCCGGCCACCGAGCTGCGCGAAAAAGCGCTCACCCGCTGGACCGTCTCCAAGCCCGAGAAGGTCGCCGAGGCGATCTACGAGGTCGGCCCCGGCGGCAAGGCCGAGCGCTACGTCCCGCGCCCATATGCCCTCGCGGCGATCTCGCGCATCCTCTTCCCGTCCCTTACCCGGCGCGTCCTCAGCGGCGGCGCCGCCTCCGGCCTCACCACCAAAACGGGCGAAGAATGATCGTTTGGGCGGTCGCGGCGCTCGCATTGATTGCGGCGGCGGCGATCGCCATCGTCTCTATCGCCAGGATGCGGCGCGTCAACCGCCGCATCCAGATCCTCGACGATGTCGCCCTCGTCGCCGACAGAGGCGCCTCGCTGGAGGAGACGCTCGGCGCGATCGCCGACGTGCTCGTCCCCGAGTGGGGCGACTTCTGCACGATCGACGTGATCGAGGGCGATCAGGTGAGACGCGCCGCCGCCCGCGTCAGCGGACCGGATGCCGCCACCAACGAGGCCAAGCTGGCCGCCCGCACCCCGGCGCTGCAGGCCGAGATGGCGGCGGCGGCGAGCCAGGAACGGGTCGAGCCGCGCTTCTTCGAATACGTCACCGACGAGGACCTGCGCGAAGTCGCCGACGGCGAGGAGGACTTCCAGTTCCTGCGCAGCCTGCGGATCCGCTCCGGCGTCACCGTCGAGCTCCGCGCCCGTGGCCGCGCGACCGGGATGCTGACGGTGGGAGTCGGCACCTCGGGCCGCCGCTTCCGGTCCAGCGACGTCCAGTTCGCCGGCGCCGTCGCCGGGCGCGTCGCCCTCGCCCTCGACAATGCCGGTCTCTTCTCCGAGCTCGAGCGCACCGAGCGGGAACGCTCGGAGATCGCCGCGACGCTGCAGCGCGGGCTGCTGCCGCCGCCGCTGCCGCACATCCCCGGTTGGTCGGTGGCGGCGATGTACCGGCCTGCCGGCGCCGAGAACGAGATCGGCGGCGACTTCTACGACGCCTTTCGGATCGCCGGCGGCTGGATGGTCGTGATCGGCGACGTCACCGGCCGCGGCGCCCAGGCCGCAGCAGTCACCGCCCACGCCCGCTACACCCTGCGCACCGCGGCGGCCCTGACCGGCGATCCCGTGGTGGCGCTGGGGACGCTCAACCGCGAGCTCCTGGGGCGGGGGACGAACCTCTGCAGCGTCGCCGCGATGGCGATCACCGAAGACTCCACCGAGCCCGTCCGTCTCGCCGTCGCCGGCCACCCGCCGCCGCTGCTGGTGGACGGAACCACCGTGAGCGAGGCTGCCTCGCCCGCGCCGGTTCTCGGAGCTTTCTCCGAGGAGGAGTGGAAGGTCGAGGCGGCCACCGTCGCGCCGGGCCAGCAGCTGGTGGTGATCACCGACGGGATCACCGAGGCAGAGGGAGAGGAACCGGGTGAGCGCTTCGGCGAGGAGCGCCTGCGGACCGAGCTGGTCGGCATAACCAGTCCCGCTCTGGCGGCGCAACGGCTCGAGGGCGCGCTGCACCAGTTCACCGGCGGCAAGCTGGAGGACGATGCCGCGATCATCGCCATCGGCCCCGCCTCGGCCTCCGGCGAACCCGCTCCTGAGCGGGAACAGGAGATGGTCGAGCGCCTCTACGAAGCCTTCAACCGCCGCGACGCGGAGACGATCACGGAGCTCTGCGACCCGCAGATGAGGTTCTTCCCGATCGGGACGGCGGAGGAGATCGGCCGCACCGCCCCGTATGTCGGTCCCGAGGGTCTGCACGAATACCTCAGCGACGTCGAACGGGCCTGGGACGAGCTGCTGATCACCCCCAAGGTGATCGAGCGCCACGGGCCTTCCCTCCTGGTCCGGGGCCGAGCCTACGCTCGCAGCCTCCCCCTCGGCATTCGCGACATGCCCGTCGCCTGGATCTGGGACCTCGGCGACGGCAAGTTCACCCGCGGCGAGGTCTTCCGGGACTCCGAGGAAGCGGTGCGGCGGCTGGCGACGGCCTCCTGAGATCACCATCTAGGATTCGCCGCCAATGACGATCAGCACCAACCAATTCAAGAACGGGACCCATATCGAGATCGACGGGAAGATCTGGAAGATCCTCGATTTCCAGCACGTCAAGCCGGGCAAGGGCGGGGCCTTCGTGCGGACGAAACTGCGGCGGATCGAGGACGGGTCGGTGATCGACAAAACCTTCAGGGCGGGAGAGAAGTTCCGCCCGGTGCGGACCGAATCCAAAAAGATGCAGTACCTCTACGACTCGGGCGAGGCGGCGGTCTTCATGGACCTGCAGGACTACGACCAGCTCGAAATCCCCACGGACTCGCTGGGGGACGCGATGCAGTGGGTGCTGCCGAACGCCGAGGTCGACGTCCTCTTCGTCGACGAGAAGCCGAGCGACGTGCAGGTGCCGAGCGCGATCGAGATGAAGGTCACCCAGACCGACCCCGGCCTCAAAGGCGACACCGCTTCCGGCGGTGGCAACAAGCCGGCGACGCTGGAGTCCGGCGTGGTCGTCCAGGTGCCGCTCTTCATCGAGGAGGGCGAGACCGTCCGGGTCGACACGCGCAGCGGCGAGTACGTCTCCCGCGTCTCCGGCTGAGCCGGCTCGCGGCGCTGCGCTGACAGAATGTCCCTATGCGCAGATCCGACCAGCGGCGCGACGCCGTCTTCGCCAACTACCAGCGGGACGTCACCGGACGGCCGCTGGAGGAGCTGTTGGGCGAGGCTCGGCCGCTGACGCGGGAGCTGGCCGCGGGGGTCGACAGCCATCGCGAAGAGCTCGATGACATCATCGCGACCCATGCGAAAGGCTGGACCGTCGACCGGATCGCCCCGCTGGACATGAACGTCATGCGCACCGCCCTCTACGAGATGGAATTCATGGACACGCCGGCCGAGGTGGCGATCAACGAGGCGGTGGAGATCGCCAAGGAGTACTGCGGCGCCGAGGCGCCGGGGTTCGTCAACGGCATCCTCGGTGCGGTCGTGCGCAAGCGGGAACCGGCCAAATGAGCGTCCGCCTGCGCGAAATCTCCGACCGTCTGCGCCAGATCACCTCCGAGCTGCAGAGCCAGGACGTCGGCGACGAGGTCGCCGCCCAACTCGCCTCCGAGGCCGCTGACCTCGCCGCCGAGGCGGTCGAGGAGGCCAACCGCGAGGCGCGCCAGCAGGCGGCTGCCGAGTAGGCGCTTGAGCTACCCGGACGACCTGCGCGCTCTGGTCGACGGTGCGCTGGAAGACATCGGCTTCTCCATCGCCGCGCCGACCGCGGGCCTCGAGGAGGCGATGCGCTACTCGCTGCTCGCCGGCGGCAAGCGGGTGCGCCCCGTTCTCGCCCTTGCCACCGCCCGAGCCCTGGGGTCCGAGCCCGGGCGCTTCCTGCCGGTCGCCTGCGCGATCGAGCTGATCCATACCTACTCGCTGATCCACGACGACCTGCCGGCGATGGACGACGATGAGCTGCGTCGCGGGCTGCCGACCTCCCACGTCAAGTTCGGCGAGGACGTCGCGATCCTCGCCGGGGACGGCCTCTTCGCCGAGGCGGTGCGGCTCTTCTGCGCGCAGCCCGGGGACCCGGCGCGGGTGCTGGCGGCGCTGCGCGAGCTGGCCGGCGCGACCGGGGTCGACGGCATGGTCGGAGGCCAGTACGTGGACGTGATCGGGGCGACTTCCGACGCCGAGGGCCTGCGCGCCCTGCACGAGCTGAAGACCGGGCGGCTGATCGCCGCCAGCGTCAATGTGATCCTTTTGCTCGAGGGAGTCGCCGAACCTGAGACAATGCCCTACCGCCGTTTCGCCGAGGAGCTGGGCGTGTTGTTCCAGATCGTCGACGACATCCTCGACGTGACCGAGTCAGACGAGCAGCTCGGCAAGCCACATGGAAGCGACGAGAGACATGGCAAACTCACCTACGTCAGCCTTTTCGGGCTTGACCGAGCCCGCGAGCTGGCCGCCGAGTCCCACGCGAAGGCGACGGCGGCGCTGGCTGGGGCGAGCGGCGAGACCGACGACCTGAGGCGCGTGGCCGACTACATCTTCACGAGGAACGAATGAGCGAAAAGCCCCCCACCCAGGGCGACGTAGACCAGATAGGAGAGCCGCTGCTGCCGGGAATCGACGGCCCGGAGGACCTGCAGGGCCTCGACGACGAGCAGCTGCAGCAGGTGGCGCAGGAGATGCGCACCTACATCATCGACACGATCGGCGAGATCGGCGGCCACTTCGGCGCCAACCTCGGCACCTGCGAGCTCACCGTCGCCCTCCACAGCCTGCTCGAATCGCCTCGCGACAAGGTTCTCTGGGACGTCGGCCACCAGGCGTACCCGCACAAGATCCTCACCGGGCGCCGCGACCAGCTGTCGACGATCCGCCAGTACGACGGGCTGGCGCCGTTCTGCTCGATCTTCGAGTCCGAGCACGACATCATGGGCGCCGGCCACGCCTCGACCTCGATCGGCTACGCGGTCGGGTTGAAGGAGGCGATGCGCAAGGGGATCGGCCCAGATGGCAAGGTCGCCGCGGTGATCGGCGACGGCGCCCTGACCGGCGGCGTCGCCTATGAGGCCCTCCATGCCGCAGGGGGGATGCAGACGCCTGTCGTCATCGTCCTCAACGACAACGGGATGTCGATCTCTCCCAACGTCGGCGCCCTCTCCCGCTACTTCAACCGGATCCGCCTCAACCCGCGCCTCTGGCACGCCCGCGAGGGGGTCGAGGACAGGCTGACGAAGCTGCCGCTGGGGCTGGGGGAGCGGATCGAGCGGCTCGGCCCCGAGATCAAGGCCGCGCTGAAGGCCTACTGGGCGCCCGGCCTCTTCTTCGAGGAGCTCGACCTCGCCTACATGGGCGTGATCGACGGCCACGACGTGCACGCGCTGCGGGAAGCGCTGACCGAGGCCTTCGACGCGGACCGCCCGGTTGTCGTCCACGTCCACACCGTCAAGGGCAAGGGCTTCGCGCCGGCCGAAGAAGGCGGCCTGGAGTCGATGGAGGAGTGGCACGCGGCGAAGCCGAGGTCGATCGTCGACGGTCAGCCGGCGAGCGCCCCGAAACCGGTTCCGGTGACCGAAACCGACTCGCCGGAGGGGATCGAGGTGCTCGAGAAGCCGCCCGCCGCCGGCTCGCCGCCCCAGTACACGAAGGTCTTCGCGGGGGCGATGGTCGACGAGGCCAAGGCCGACGAGCGGGTGATCGGGATCACCGCCGCGATGGCGGGGGGGACCGGCCTGCAGAAGCTCGCCGACGAGGTGCCCGAGCAGTACTACGACGTCGGCATCGCCGAGCAGAACGCGGTGCTCCTGGCCTGCGGCCTGGCGCTGCAGGGGGCGAAGCCGGTCTGCGCGATCTACTCGACCTTCCTCCAGCGCGCCTTCGACCAGATCGTCCACGACGTCTGCCTGCAGGACCTCGACGTCACCTTCGCGATGGACCGCGCCGGCCTGGTCGGCGACGACGGCCCGACCCACCACGGCGCCTTCGACGTCTCCTACTTCCGGCCGATCCCGAACGTGGTGGTGATGGCGCCGCGCGACGAGGCGATGCTCGTCCACATGCTGCACACGGCGATCGCCCACGACGGCCCGGCGGCGCTGCGCTACCCGCGCGGGGCCGCCGAGGGGGTCGAGCTGCCGGCGAAGCCGAAAAGCATTCCGATCGGGGTGGGGGAGGTGCTGGCCGAGGGCGAAGGCGTGGCCCTGCTCGGCTACGGCTACGGCGTCACCGTCGCCCGCGAAGCCGCCGAGATCCTGAAGAAGCACGGCCTCGAGCCGACCGTCGCCGACGCCCGCTTCGCCAAGCCGATCGACGGCGACCTGGCCGAGAGCTTGGCTCGCGAGCACGAGCTGGTGGTGACGATCGAGGAGAACGTCCTGCCCGGCGGCTTCGGCTCGGCCGTGCTCGAGCACCTCGAGGACGCTTTCGCCGAGGCGCCCGGGGAACGGGCGCGAGTGCTGCGCATCGGGCTGCCGGACTCCTACGTCACCCACGGCAAGCCGGAACTGCTGCGTGCCGAGGTCGGCTTGTCGGGAGAGTCAGTCGCCGATCGCGTGCTCAGCTCGCTGCCCAGCGCACAGCCACTGTTGACCTAATCACTTTTGACGATTGATTCAATTGGCGCAATCGATTAGCCTGCGCCAGTCTCTCCGGTGAAGGAAGAAGCCAAGCGCTTCTGGGGGAATCACCAGGGGAGGGGAGACGCGCTCTGTATGTGTGGATCCGCTTGGGGAATCGGATCTCTCGCGCCCGCCTCTTAGGTCGGGGCGCGAGGCGCGTCCGGATTCGAGGCTAGCCCTCTTGTCCGGTCGCGTCGTGGACCGGGGCGCCGACCGGCTTCGACTCCGGCGAGCCGCGCTGGCGCAGGTAGACGACGAGTACGGCGAAGGAGCCGACGGCGAGGAACTCGGATTGCCAGTTCTGCAGGGTTGCCTCCCAGAACCGGGAGCTGCCGACGTAGCCGAGCCAGGAG
>JALYWY010000231.1 GCA_030852475.1 Actinomycetota bacterium
GACTAGGGCCTCAAGAACGCTCAAACGGCCCTCGTCCGCACTCCGGGCCGCGTTGATCTGAGATTCCCCAATTCGCTCGCCCATGAGCGTCTGCAGCCCCAGCGGCGGCAGCCCGTGTTCCTCCAACCGCCGGCGGTTCTCCCGCAAGTCCGGCAGGACCTCCTCCGTCTTGTCCCGGAAGATCACGATCTCGAACCCCGCGGTGAGAACTTGCTCCCGTGTCTCCTCGGGCGAACACAAAAAGCTCGTGCCCGGCCCTGCCGCCCAGGGCAGCGGGTAGTCGGGCTCGCCTTTCGGCCCGGCTCCGTAGTGGGAGAATGCGAACACCGTGCCGGGGCGAAGCACACGAAGCGCCTCGGCATAGAAGCGCCGCTTGTCGTCGATGTTCATCGCCACGTTCTCGGAATAGGCTCGGTCGAACCCATCGTCCTCGAAGGGCAGATCGGTCGCGCTGCCCTCCACCACGCGCACGCGATCCGAGAGGCCGGTCGCGGCATTCAGCTCCTCCGCCGCGCGGCAGAACTCCGGCGTCAGGTCGAGCGAGGTCACGTGGCAACCGAAGTGCGTCGCGGTCCACCGCGCCGGTCCGCCGATCCCGCCGCCGATGTCGAGGATGCGCTCGCCGGAGAGGGGTTCGAGGAGCGCTACCATCTCCTTTGTCGCCTTCAGCCCCCGGCCGTGGAAGTGGTCGAGTGGGGCGAGCGCGTCGGGCGTAATCGGGCCCGCCTCGCTGCCTCCTGCCGCCCTAAGCGCAGCGAGGATGCGGGCTGCGATGCCCTCGCTGGCGTAGTGGTCTTGGACCTTGTTACCGGCTGCGGTCATGTTTCGTTCTCCTCCCGAGCCGCCCGCGGTCGATGGCTTGAGGGGGTTCGTATGACAAATCCCTGAGAGGCTCAAGGCTAGCTAGGAAGACCTCGACGTGCCTGACGCTACCTTCGCGACCCCTGATGTGACGACGTTCTGCCGCCTCGACGAGCTGGGTCTGGTGGTGGTCGGCCAGCACCTCCAACCGGATCGGGCGGTGCTGGCCTGCCGGGTCGCCGACGACGCGGTCGAGGAGGCGGACCGCTGGTGCCGGCGCTGCGGCTGCGAGGGCAGACCCCGCGACACCGTCACGAGGAGACTGGCGCACGAGCCGCTCGGGTGGCGGCCGACCACGCTGCTGCTCACGATCCGCCGGTACCGCTGCACCGGCTGCGGGCATGTGTGGCGGCAGGACACCAGCCGCGCCGCGGGGCCGCGGGCGAAGCTGACCCGCACCGCGCTGCGGTGGGCGCTGGTCGGGCTGGTTCGTCAGCATCTCAGCGTCGCTCGTCTCGCCGAGGCCCTCGCGGTCGTGGACCACCGCCAACAGCGCTGTCCTGGCTGAGGGTCGGCGGGTGCTGCTCGACGACCCGGCCCGCTTCGACAACGTGCAGGTGATCGGCGTCGACGAGCACGTGTGGCGGCACACCCGTCGGGGTGACAGGTTCGTCACCGTCGTCATCGACTTGACCCCGGTCCGGGACCGGACCGGCCCGTCGCGGCTGCTGGCGATGGTCGAGGGCCGCTCCCAGCAGGCGTTCCAAGCCTGGCTCGCCGGGCGCCCCCGGGCCTGGCGGGACGGCCTGGAGGTGGTCGCGATGGACGGGTTCACCGGCTTCAAGACCGCCACCAGCTGCCCGAGACGACGGCGGTGCTGGACCCCTTCCACGTCGTCCGGCTCGCCGGCGACGCCTGGACCGCTGCCGGCGTCGGGTCCAGCAGGACCTGCACGGCCACCGCGGCCGCAGCACCGACCCGCTCTACCGCGCCCGCCGCACCCTGCACACCGGCGCCGACCTGCTCACCGACCGCCAACAGCAACGGCTGACCGCCCTGTTCGGCGATGAGGACCACATTCAGGTCCAGGCGACCTGGGGCATCTACCAACGCATGATCGCCGCCTACCGCCACCCCGACCGGGCGGCCGGCCGACAAGCCATGACCCGCCTGATCATCGCGCTCAGTGCCGGCGTCCCGGCCGCCCTCACCGAACTCCGCACCCTCGGCCGGACCCTGAAGAGGCGAGCCACCGACATCCTGGCCTACTTCGACCGCCCCGGCACCAGCAACGGCCCAACCGAGGCCATGAACGGCCGCCTGGAACACCTCCGCGGCTCAGCCCTCGGCTTCCGCAACCTCACCCACTACATCGCCAGGAGCCTGCTCGAGACCGGCGGATTCAGACCCCGACTACACCCTCGACTGTGAAGAGCCGCCAACGCGCGCTCATGCGGAGGCAGCACGGGCCGCATAGCGTTCGCTGATA
>JALYWY010000232.1 GCA_030852475.1 Actinomycetota bacterium
TTCCTGCGCCGCAACGACAGCGTCGCGCTGGGGCTGACCACGGCCCAGCTCGAGAGCCTGGCGATGATGGCCGCCGGAGCGGTCTGGATCGCTATCGTGATTCGCCGCCACGGAGGCATCGGGCGCCCGGCGGCGAACGATGCGGTTGGCGCCGCGGCTTGACGGGCGAGCCCCTCGTATCACTGGTATCTTGCGCAAAATCTTTGGAGCGGTTGACTAGGGAGGATTGGCGGTTATGGCGGCAATTGACGTACAGAGTGAGGGGCCCTCGGCTCGCACCGTGGGGGCGATCCTCGACGACGCCGCCGAGCGGATCGCCGCCGCCGGGGTCGAGGAGGCCCGCGACGACGCCGAAGTCCTGGTCGCCGACGCGCTTGGGGTAAAGCCTGGCGAGCTCTCGGTCGAGAGCGCCGGCGAGGTCCCCGCCGAGGCCGCCGAGCAGATCGAGCGCAACGTCCAGCGCCGGGTCGAGCGCGAGCCGATGGCCTACATCCTCGGCCGCGCCCCGTTCCGCAACCTGGAGATCTACGTCGACGAGCGCGTGCTCTGGCCGCGCAAGGAGACTGAGCTGCTGGTCGAGGTGGGGACGACGCTGCCGCAGGGAGCGCGCGTGCACGAGGTCGGCACCGGTTCCGGGGCGATCTCGCTGGCGCTGCTCTCCGAGCGTCCCGACCTGAAGATCACCGCCTCGGACCTCTCGCCGGAGGCGGTCGAAGCGGCGCGCGAGAACGCCGAGCGGCTCGGGCTCGACATCGAGATCAGCGTCGGCAAGGGCCTGCCCGAGGCGGTCGAAGCCGAAGAGGTCGACCTGGTGATCGCCAACATGCCCTATGTCACCGACGAGACGATCTTCGAGCGCTCGCCGGAGATCCAGAAGGAGCCGCGGGTCGCGGTGACCGGCGATTGCGGCGAGGACGGGCTCGGGGTGATCCGCAGCGTGATCGCCGAAACCCCCTCCGGCTGGAAAATGGCGATGGAGCACGACACCCATCACGGGCCGGCAATGCGCGAGCTGCTGCGCGACGCGACTACGCTTCAGGACTATGAAGGTGACGACCGAGTCACCGTCGGCTACGCCCCCTGAGGTCAGCGCCGGCGATGAGCGATAGTCCGGCCGCCGAGGCGGCGGGCAAGGGCGGCGACCGCTCGGTAGCCGTCTCGACCGAGGAGCAGCGCCGGGCGAAGGTCGAGCGGCTGCGCGAGGCCGGGGTCGATCCCTACCCGCACTCGTTCGAGAACCGCGACCACGTCGACGAGATCGAGGCGGCGCACGATCCCGCCGAGCTGGGGGAGGGCGAGCACGAGCAGTTCACCTACCGGGTGATGGGCCGGGTCACCGGCAAGCGCGGCCACGGCAAGACCGCCTTCCTCGACGTCCGCGACATCACCGGCACGATCCAGGCCTACGCGCGGCGCGACGTGCTCGGCGAGGAGGCCTTCAAGCGGGTCGAGGAACTCGACATCGGCGACCTGGTCGGGGTGGTCGGGCCGCTGCACGTGACCAAACGAGGGCAGCTGGCGATCGGCGTGCGCGAGTGCACGCTGCTGGCGAAGGCGCTGAAAGACCCGCCCGACCTCTTCCACGGGATCTCCGACCCGGACACGCGCTACCGCCAGCGCGAACTCGACCTGATGGCCAACGAGGAGTCGCGGGAGATCTTCAAGAAACGCTCGCAGCTGACCCTGGCGATCCGCAACCACATGAACGAGCGCGGCTGGGTCGAGCTGGAAACGCCGGTGCTGCAGCGGCTGACCGGCGGCGCCGCGGCGCGGCCGTTCGTCACCCACCACAACGCGCTCGACCGCGACCTCTTCCTGCGCACGGCGACCGAGCTCTACCTGAAGCGGGCGATCGTCGGCGGCTTCGAGGACGTCTACGAGTTCGGCAAGTTCTTCCGCAACGAGGGGATGTCGCCCCAGCACAACCCCGAGTTCACGATGCTGGAGATGTTCGTGGGCGGCGCCGACTACAACGGCGTCATGGAGTTCATCGAGGTGCTGGTCGCGAGCGTCGTCGAGCAGGTGATGGGGACGACGAAGGTCGAGCGCGACGGGGTCGAGATCGACTTCGCCGCGCCCTGGCCGCGGGTGCGGCTGCGCGACGAGCTGCTGCGCGAGATCGGGCTCGACATCTACGAGGCGAGCCGCGACGAGCTCGCCGAGGCGGCCGGCGACGCCGTCGGCCCCGACGACGACTGGGCCGGGGTGGTCGACACCCTGCAGGGCAAGTTCGTCGAGCCGAAGCTGATCCAGCCGACCTACGTCATCGACCTGCCGATCGACATCTGGCCGCTGGTCAAGGTGCACCCGGAGAGCCCGCGCGTCTGCGAGGCCTTCGACGG
>JALYWY010000241.1 GCA_030852475.1 Actinomycetota bacterium
GGCTGAAAAGGGCCTCGATGAAGCCAAGGAACAGGCGGAAAAGTACCTGCCCTAGATCCGGTTAGCCGGCATCGGCGAGCCAGCGCTCGCAGATGCCGGCAACGTGCCGGGTGTCGGTACCGCAGCAACCGCCGAGGACCCGCAGCTCCGGCAGCGCCTCTTTCAGGTCCAGGTATTCATCGGCGAGCTCCGCGGGGTTTCCCGAGTCGAGCTCGGTGGCTTCGTCGAGCTCCCGGTGACTGCGCCGTGAAGCGTTGGCCCGCACCCCGCCGATCCGCCGCTTCCACTCCCCCGGCGCCGCCAGCGTCGAGGCGAAGTGGCTGGGATGGGCGCAGTTGATCATGAAGTAGGCAGGCGAACCGTCGGCCTCGGCGTCGACCCGCTCGACCGCCTCTTCCAGCTTCTCCCCGCTCGGCAACCTGCCGTCGGTCTCGAGGGTGAAGGAGATCACCGCCGGCACGCCCGCGGCTGCCGCAGCACGGGCGATCCCGATCCCCTCCTCGGCGTAGGCGAGCGTGTAGGCAGCGACCATGTCCACGCCAGCCGCCGCGAAGACCCCGATCTGCGCGGCGTGGTAACGCTCGGCCTCGCCGGCGCTCATCAAGTCCTCGGGCGCATAGGCGTCTCCGCGCGGACCGAGGGTGCCGCAGGTGGCGATCGGCGTGGTGGCGGCCTCCTCCGCCTCTCGCATCTCTTCGGCCAGCCCCACCGCCCTGCGGTTCACCTCGGCAAGCGCCCGCGAGGAATAGCCCAGTTGGTCCCCCCAGTCCGAGCTGGCCCTCCAGGTGGGCGTGTCGAAAGTGAAGCCGGCGCGGCTCCGCTTCGCGATCTCGAGATAGCCGCGGTAGTAGTCGCGCAACGCCTCGACCCCCTCGGGGCGGTCGAGCAGGGTGAAGGAGGCGAAGCACGGCAAGTCGAGGCCGCGCTCGAAGATCATCGTCGTCTCCAGACCCCCATCGCCGAGATAGAGGAGAGACCCGTCGGGCAGTTTCCCGGCGTCCGTCAAGACGCGCTCGCGACCTGACCGCGGCTGGCCTCGATGCTCTCGGCAAGGATCTCCACGGCGCGTCCCATCATCTCATCCGAGATCGTGAACGGCGGCGCCAGGCAGAGGATGTCGTCGAGCAGGGCCCGCGTCAGCAAGCCGCGCTCCCTCGCCTCGTTGGCTGCCCGCCGGCCGCGCTCAGCCTCGACCGGCCAGCGCTGCCGCGTCTCCTTGTCGGCGACCAGCTCGACGCCGACCATCAACCCCGCCTGCCGAACCTCGCCCACCTCA
This sequence comes from Actinomycetota bacterium, assembly GCA_030852475.1. Classification (GTDB taxonomy): domain Bacteria; phylum Actinomycetota; class Thermoleophilia; order Solirubrobacterales; family 70-9; genus VAYN01. The sequence continues at coordinate 1,277 of JALYWY010000241.1, forward strand.
GGGTGCTCGCGCAACGGGGCGACCATGTTCGCCAGCTTCTCGCCCGTCTCCCGCACCCGGGCCAGAAGGCCTTCGCGCTCGATCGCCTCGATGTTCGCCAGGGCGACGGCGCAGGCGACGGGATGACCAGAGTGGGTGAAGCCGTGCATCAGGTACCCCGGCTGCTGCTCGGGATCGCGCAGCTCCTCCCAGAGGGCGTCGCCGACGACGACGCCGCCGAGCGGAACGTATCCGCTGGTGACTCCCTTGGCGAAGGTGAGCAGGTCCGGGGAGATCTCTTCGTGGTCGCATCCGAACCATGCCCCGGTCCGCCCGAAGCCGGTGATCACCTCGTCGGCGACCAGCAGCACTTCGTGGCGATCGCAGATCTCTCGCAGGCGCCGCAAATAGCCCGGCGGTGGCACGATCACCCCACCCGAGCCAAAGACCGGCTCGACGATCAGCGCCGCCACTCGACCCGCGCCCAGCTCTTCGATTTTCCGCTCGAGCTCTTCACCGGTGCAGATCGGGCAGGCACAGGGGTCGCAGGGAACGCCCGCCGCACAGCGATAGGTGTAGGGAGCCGGCACCTCGATGATGTCCGGTGCCGGGATCCCGAAGTCGACGTGGTAGGCACCCAGCCGCGTGGCGGTGGTCGTCCTCCCCGTCAAGCCGTGGTAGCCCCGGTCGTGCGTCAGCACGACGGACTTGCCAGGCTTGCCGCGACGGATCCAGTGGCGCCGGACCAGCTTGATCGCGGTCTCGTTCGCCTCGCTGCCGCCGCTGACGAAGAAGACGCCGCTAAGGCCGGGTGGCGCCAGCTCGGCGATGCGCTCGGCCAGCTCTATCGCCGGGGGCGAGGCGACGCCACCGAAGGTCGAGGCGTAGGGCAGCTTCCGCAACTGCCGCTCCGCGGCTGCCGCCAGATCCTCTCGGCTGTGACCTAGATTCACCGTCCAGAGGCCGGACATGCCATCGATCAGACGTCGTCCGTCGTCGGTGACGAGCTCGCACCCATCCCCTTCGGAGATCACCAACACACCTACCTCGCGCAGGCGCGAGTGGTCAGTTAAAGGGTGGATCAGGTGAGCCAGTTCCCCTGCACGTCGATCTGGAACGGACACTTGTCCGTCAACAGTAAAGGAAATTAGACAGAACGTCTAGGAGTTCTCGTCAGC
>JALYWY010000242.1 GCA_030852475.1 Actinomycetota bacterium
GCGTCAGGGGCCTGCCCACCTGCGGGATCAACCAGCTACGGGCACGGCCTCCCAAGGAGGTGAAGGCGATCTGCGGCGATGCGGTCATCGGCCGTGGCAACGCCACGGTCGAGGTCGCCTTTCCGGACCAGAAGCCGTTTGACTCGACCGGGCCCCTGATCCTGTTCAACGGCGGCGAAAGGGGCGGGGTGGTGACGATGCTCGCCTACGCCTACGTCAGCGTCCCTGCCCCCACCGCGGTCGTGGCCACCGCGAAGCTGAACCGGGTGAACAAGGGCCCCTACGGCCTGCACCCGGTGATCGACGTGCCGGTTATCGCCGGGGGCTCGGGCTCGGTTGTCGCGGCGAGCATCGAGATGGGTCGCACCTACGCCTACAAAGGCCGGCGCCGCAGCGTCTTCTCCGGTCGCTGCCCCGACGGCCGCATCCAGGTGCGGGGGACCTTCGAGTACAGCGACGGCACCTCGATGTCGGGTGCCGTCCTGCGGGCCTGCACGGCGACGGGTTAGGCCGCGACCAGCTCGCGCAGCTGCTCCGCTTCGGCGGCCAGCTGCGCGAGCAGCTCCTCCAGGTGGTGGGACTGCTCGGGGGAGAGCTCGAGGCGGCCGTCGCGGTAGAGCTCCTTCGCCCGGGCCACCGGCAGCTCGGCCTCGACGACGCGGCCGCCGAGGGCACCGAGGACTTTGCGGGTCTCGGCCTGGGCCCAGACCGCGCCGAACATCCCGGTCGAGGCGCCGATCACCGCCGCCGGCTTGCCCATCAGGGCGCTCTGGCCGGCCGGGCGGGAGGCCCAGTCGAGGGCGTTCTTCAGGACCCCCGGGATCGAGTGGTTGTACTCGGGGGTGGCGACGAGGACTGCGTCGGCCTCGCGCATCGCCCGGCGCAGCTCCGCCACCGCGGCGGGCGTCACCTCCGACTCGAGGTCGGCGTCGTAGGGCGGGATCTCCGCCAGGCGCTCGAACTCGACGAGTTCCGCCCCGGCGGGAAGCCGCTCGGCGGCCTCCCGCAGCAGGGCGTGGTTGTAGGAGTCCCGGCGCAGGCTTCCGGTGATGCCGAGGACCCTCACGGTTATGCCTCCTCGCCGACGAGCTCGAGGTCGACGCTGATGGTCACCGCGTAATCGAGGACCTCGCCGCCGCTCGGCAGCTCGGCCTGCCAGTCGAGCCCGAAGTCACGACGGTCGACGGTCGCCTCGATCGAGAGCCCGACGCGCTCCTTGCCTTCCAGGTCGCCGCCAAGCTGGGCGAAGCGGCCGGTCGCCTCGACCTCGCGCTTCTCACCGTGGATCTCGAGCTCGCCGCGGACGCGCAGGTTGCCGCCCTCGTCGACGCTGAACTCGCTGGAGGCGAAGCGCAGCTGCGGGAAGCGCTGGACGTCGAAGAACTCGGGGGAGAGGAGGTGGCCTTTCAGCATCTCCTCGTCGATCTGGATGCTGTCGACGTCGACCGTGCCCTCGAGCCGCGCCCCCTCACCGCCGCTGAGCCGCGCCTCGTAGCGCTCGAAGCCGCTGCGGAAGGTGGTGACGCCGTTGTGCTTGACGGCGAAGTTGACGGAGGAGTGGACGGGGTCCACGCCCCAGGTACCGGCCGGAACGGCCTGCTGGTTGATCGTCTCGGCGCTCATTTCTGTGTCCTTCCCGGAGTGGTTGATGCTCAAACAATTGACTCGGAAACAATCGTAGCAGAGATAATTTACCTGTCAACTATTGCCTTGACAACGTTCTTATGGGAAGATGTAGACATGAGCGAGCAGACGACGGCGGTTGCGCCGCCAAGAGGAACCGACTTCGATCCCCATCGCGAGGCATGGATCGCGATCACCCAGACCCACGCCGCCGTCACCGGCCGGTTGCAGGAGGCTCTGACCGCCGCCGAGCTGCCGCCCCTGCCCTGGTTCGAGGTGCTGGCGACGCTGGATCGCGCCTCCGAGCAGCGGCTGAAGATGGGGGAGCTGGCCGAGGCGCTGGTGATCACGCGCGGCGGCCTGACCAAGCTCGTCGACCGCCTGATCAAGGCCGGGCTGCTCGAGCGGACCTTCTGCGAGACCGATCGCCGCGTCAGCTACGCGACGCTGCTCCCCGCCGGCGTCGAGCTGCTCGAAGAAATGCGGCCGGTGGTCCGGGGCGAGCTCGCGATCGCCTTCAGTGCGAACCTCACCGTCGAGGAAGCGGAAGAGCTGCGGGTGATGCTGGAGCGGATCCGCGGCTCGGCCTGCGGAACCAGCTGAAGCGCTAAGCCAGCGCCGCCGTGGCCCGCTCTTTGGCGGACTCGACGATCGCCAGCACCGCCTGCTCCTCGCCTTCGCGGAGCAGCTCGATCGGGTCGGGGTCGCCGTTGACGATCCCCTCGAAGAAATCCTTGCGGTCGTGGTAGGTCGGCAGCGTTCCCTTCGCCCAGCCGCGGGCGTCGTTGAGGATCACCGCCAGCCGCGCGTACTCCTCGCCGAAGAGGTCGGAGATTTCCCGCTTCATCCGCTTCGCCAGCGCGGGCGAGGCGCCGGCGGTGGAGATCGCGATCGCCAGCGGCCCGGTGCGGACGATCGCCGGCAGGATGAAGTTGCAGAGCGGCGGCACGTCGACGATGTTGACCAGCATCGCCCGCTGCTCGGCGTCGTCGAAGATCTTGATGTTGACCTCGGAGTCGTCGGTGCAGGCGATCACCATGAAGACCCCCTCGAGGTCCTCGGGGCCGGCGTAGGCCCGTTTCTCCCACTGGATCGACCCCTCCTCGGCGAGCTTCTCCAGCTCGGGGTGGGCGACCGGGGCGATCAGGGTTACGTCGCCACCGCAGGCGAGCAGGCCCTCGACCTTCTCGAGGCCGATGTCGCCGCCGCCGACGACCAGGCACTTGCGGCCGGTCAGTTTCAGGCAGGCGATGTAGAACGGCGTCTCCAGCATGTCCCGCACGCAGGACTGGTCGCAGATCCCTTTGCGGAACTGGCAGACGCACTCCTTGCCGGCGTAGGCCTGGGCGGGCATTGAGAGAAAGGTTAGTGACCCGCGGTTATATGGAGTCCAGGGTGCGGCGCAGGCCGTCCTCGAGGCCGACCTCGGCTCGCCATCCCAGCTCGCTTTCGGCGCGGCCGGGGTCGATCGAGATCCGCTGCACCTCGCCGGTGCGCGGCGGCGCGAGCTCGGGCTCGAAGCTCTCGGCTCCGCTCAGCTCCCGCAGTGCCTCGACCAGCTCGAGCACGGTGGTCTCGCGGCCGGTGCCGATGTTGATCGCGCCGCTGGCGGTGGACTCGCCGGCGGCGATCGCGGCGGAGACGACGTCGCCCACATATATGTAGTCGCGGGTTTGGGTGCCGTCGCCATAGACGGTCGGCCGTCCGCCCTGCTCGAGGCGGCCGCAGAAGATCGCGATCACGCCGGCCTCGCCGAGCGGGTCCTGGCGCGGCCCGTAGACGTTGCCGAGCCGCAGCGAGATGCCGGAGAGGCCGTAGAGGCGCTCGTACAGCGCCAGGTAGCCCTCGGCCGCGTACTTGCTCTGGCCGTAGGCGGACATCGGCGCGATCGGGGCCTCCTCGGACAGCGGCAACTGCTGTCCCTCGCCCTCGCCGTAGATGGCGCCGCCGGTGGAGATCGAGACGACGCGCCCGCACTCGGCGGCGCGGGCGGCCTCGAGCACGTTGGCGGTGCCGCCGACGTTGACCGCGGCATCGAAGGCGGGGTCCGCGAGGGACTTGCGGACGTCGATCTGGGCGGCGAGGTGGAAGATCCGCTCCGGCCGCTTCTCGGCCGCCAGCCGGCCCAGCGCCTCGCCGTCGCGGATGTCCAGCTCGGCCAGCTCGGCGCCCGCCGCCAGGGCGCCGTCGAGGTTGCCGCGGCGCCCGGTCGAGAGGTCGTCGACGACCGTCACTTCGTCTCCGCGCGCGAGCAATCCGTCGACCAGATTCGAGCCGATGAACCCCGCGCCGCCGGTGACTAGGCATCTCATTACGGGGCCGATCCTATGGGGATCGGCTGGGTGCAGTCGCGGCGTCAACTGGGAGAGCCCGGAGAAAGATGGCCGAGCGCCCCTGCTAC
>JALYWY010000249.1 GCA_030852475.1 Actinomycetota bacterium
GCTGAGCAGGATCTTGTTCTGGTCGCTGGTCAGGGTGCTGATGAACTGCCCGTTGGCGTCGACCAGTTCGCTGTTCTTCGATGCCTTGTACTGGGCGAAGTTGTAGATCGCGGGCAGGTCCTGCGAGACCGCGGCCATCATCCCGAAGACCATCGAGACGACGGCCAGGATCCCAAGCCCGAGCAGCACGAAGAGGAACCGCAGCTTCTTCAGGCGCGGTTTCGGTTTCTGGGAAGGCGCGGGTGGTCCCGGCGGCGTGGTCGCGGAAGCCGGGGGAATGGGCGGGGGCGGAATCTCACCGCCGCCGCTGCGCCGGCGCTTTAGTCCTAAGACAGCCATCTATTAGAGGCAAAACAAAAAAGGGCTCGACGTCCGTAGGACCGCCGAGCGAAGGCGGGCAGTTTAGCATTGCCCGGATGTCGGATCTGACGCGAAATGCCGTCGAGGTGCTCCCCGAGGGCCGGCTGGACGAGCAGCTGAAGCAGGACCGGCCGCTGCGGGTCAAGCTCGGAATCGACCCCACCACCGCCGACATCCACCTCGGCCATACCGTCGTCCTCGGCAAGCTGGCCGAATTCCAGGAGGCGGGCCACCAGGTGGTTCTCATCATCGGCGACTTCACCGCCCGGGTCGGCGATCCGAGCGGTCGCTCCGCCACCCGCCCCGTGCCCACCGCGGAGGAGATCGAGGAGAACGCGGCCACCTACCAGGAGCAGGCGTTCAAGATCCTCGACCGCGAGCGGACCGAGGTCCGCCGCAACAGCGAGTGGCTGCGGATGGAGCCCGAGGCGCTGCTCGGCCTGCTGGCGCAGACCACGGTGGCGCGGCTGTTGGAGCGCGACGACTTCCAGAAGCGGATGGGGGCGGGGCAGCCCATCGCGGCCCTGGAGCTGCTCTACCCACTGCTGCAGGGCTACGACTCGGTCGCGGTCGAGGCCGACGTCGAGCTCGGCGGCACCGACCAGAAGTTCAACCTCCTGTTCGGTCGCGACATCCAGGCCGCCTACGGCCAGGCGCCGCAGTCGATCATCACCCTGCCGATCCTCGTCGGCACCGACGGCGTCCAGAAGATGAGCAAGTCGCTCGGCAACTACGTCGGCGTCACCGACGCCCCGGAGGAGATGTTCGGGCGCCTGATGAGCATCCCCGACGAGGCGATGGACGAGTACTACCGGCTGCTGCTGGGAGGCGAGCGACCGCAGGGACCGCCGAACGAGGCGAAGCGGGAGCTGGGGCGGCGGATCGTCGACCGCTTCCACGGCGAAGGCGCCGGCGCGGCCGCCGAGGAGCATTTCAACCGGGTCCACGTCCAGCATGCGGTGCCGGAGGAGATCCCCGAGGTCGACCTTGGGGAGTACCGCGCCGACGGCAACGGGCTGGTCCACCTGCCGCGCCTGATCGCCGGCGCCTTCGGCGTCAGCAGCAGCGAGGGGCGGCGCCTGATCAAGCAGGGCGGGGTCAAGCTCGACGGGGAGCCGCTGGCCGCAGAGCCCCTCGACCTCGAGGCCGCTACCCTTGACGGGCGCGTGCTGCAGGTGGGGAAGCGACGCTTCTGCCGCCTGAGGGCCACCCCCTAGACAGCCGCCGTCTGCAGTGCTATATTTCTCGGTCCTTCTTGGGGCTGCTTCGGCGGCCCCGAGCGCTGAGAGCGGCGAGTCCCGCCGCGGAGGCGCAGTGGTCTTTGAAAACTGAGCAGCGTGCACTCCGCGGACCCGAGCAACTGGTCTGCGGAATGTTCTAGCCCGACCCATTCGGTGCGCCAGCGCGCCGGATGGTCTTGATTTACCTCGTCATGTCGGCCGTCGTATTTGTGTACTCGGCGGCCAACTGAGATATGACAGGCTCTCTGTAGAAGTACCTTTCACGGAGAGTTTGATCCTGGCTCAGGACGAACGCTGGCGGCGTGCTTAACACATGCAAGTGGTGCGACGAACCAGGGCTTGCCCTGGGGCAAAGCCGCGAACGGGTGAGTAACACGTGAGTAACCTGCCCCGATGACCGGGACAACCCGAGGAAACTCGGGCTAATACCGGATGTGGCGCACAGGCGTAAGCCTGTTCGCTAAAGGAAGCTTCGGCCTCCGCATTGGGAGGGGCTCGCGGCCCATTAGCTTGTTGGTGGGGTAACGGCCTACCAAGGCAACGATGGGTAGCTGGTCTGAGAGGACGATCAGCCACACTGGGACTGAGACACGGCCCAGACTCCTACGGGAGGCAGCAGTGGGGAATCTTGCGCAATGCGCGAAAGCGTGACGCAGCA
>JALYWY010000256.1 GCA_030852475.1 Actinomycetota bacterium
ACCGGGCCGGCGATCGCGAGCAGCAGGAGTTCGTTGCCGCCGGAGTTCTGGTTGACGGCGAAGAGGCGGGAGGCGGCCATCACGCCGCCGATCGCGGCCATCGTGCCGGCGATCGTGAAGACCGCGACCCGGACGCGGTTGACGTGGATGCCGGCCCGCCGCGCCGCCTCCGCGCTGCCGCCGACGGCGAACACGTGGCGGCCGAAGCTGGTCTGCTTTGCGACGTACTCCATCCCGACGACGAAGCCGAGCAGGATCATCACCGCGAGCGGAACGCCGCGATCGGAGTTGAGGATCGCGACGGCGACGAGCACGATCGCGGCGACGAAGACGAGGCGGACGATCAGCGGCAGCGGGCTGGTGTTTTCGAAGCCGGCGGCGACGCGGCGGCGATAGCCGATGGCGAGCGCGGCGCCGTAGGCGGCGATGATCACCGCGGCGAAGATCCAGCCGACCGTGTCCGAGTAGAAGATGTTGGCGAGGCCGGTGATCTTCGGGTCGGTGATGTTGAGCGAGCCCGTTTGGCCCAGCACCTGCAGGAGCGCCCCTTCCCAAGCCAATAAGCCGGCCAGGGTGACGACGAAGGACGGCACGGCGAAGCGACTGAACAGCGACCCCTGCAGGCAGCCGATGGCGGCCCCGACCACGACCGCGGCGGCGATCGCGAGGTAGGGGTTCCAGCCGTGTTTGACGCTCAGCACGGCCATCACCGCGGCCGAGAGGCCGCTCACCGCGCCGACGGAGAGGTCGATCTCGCCGAGCAGGAGGACGTAGACGACCCCGACGGAGATCAACCCGATCGTCGTGATCTGCAGCATCAGGTTGGTCAGGTTCTGCGCCGAGAGGAAGCGGTCTTCCTGGATCTGGAAGATGGCCGCGATCACGACCAGGCCGAGCACGACCCGGACCGAGGAGAGGTCTCCCTGGACGATGCGGCGAAGGGTCTCGGTGGTGGTCGGGCGGCGCTCCTCCGCCCCGTCGGCGGTCGCCGCCTCGCTCGCGCTCATGCCGTCTCCCCCTCTCCCGAATGCTGGTTGTTCTTGTCGCGGCCGTCGCCGATGCCGGTGATCGCCGCGACCACGTGCTCCTCGGTCGCTTCTTCGGCCTGGAACTCGCCGGCAGCCTGGCCGAGGCGGAGGACGAAGACGCGGTCGGCGATCGCGAAGACGTCGGCCAGGTTGTGGCTGATCACGACGACGCCGAGATCGCGCTCGCGCAGGCGCCGGATCAGCTCCAGCACCTGTTTCGTCTGCGGCACGCCGAGCGCCGCGGTCGGCTCGTCGAGTAGCACGACTTTCGGCTCGCCCAGGAGGGAACGGGCGACCGCGACCTGCTGGCGCTGACCGCCGGAGAGGGTGCCGACCTCGCTGCGCAGGCTGGGGATGGTCACCGCCAGGTTGGAGAGCAGGTCGGCGGTCTCGTGCTCCATCTTCACCTCGTCGAGCTGGCGCGAGACCTGGCCCGGGCCGGGCGAGACCCGCTCGCGGCCGAGGAAGAGGTTGGCGACGACGTCGAGGTTGTCGCAGAGGGCGAGGTCCTGGTAGACGGTCGCGATTCCCAGCGCGGTCGCGTCCTGGGGTTTCGAGATCCGCACCTCTCGGCCCTCGAAGCGGATCGTGCCGCTGTCCGGCGGGTTGATACCGGCGATCGCCTTGACCAGCGTCGACTTGCCGGCGCCGTTGTCGCCGACCAGCCCGACCACCTCACCGGCGCTGACGGCGAAGTCGACCCGGTCCAGAGCCTGGACCGGGCCGAATCGCTTGCTTACTCCGTCCAGCTCGAGGAGCGGAGTGCCGGTTGCGGCCATCTCAACCGGAGATTCCCGCTTCTTTGCAGGCGGCCGCGTAGGGGCCGGTGCAGAGTTCGGAGGCTTCGACGAAACCGTCTTTGATCACCGTGTCTTTGACGTTGTCTTTGGTCACCGCGATGGGTTCCAGCAGCACCGAGGGAACGTCGACTTTGCCGTTGTTGACTTCTTCGGTGATTTTGTCCTGGGGGACTTCTTCGTCGTTGGCGAGGGCGATCGCGATTTCGGCGCTGACTTCCGCCTGCGGCGGGATCGCCTTGTAGATCGTCATGTACTGCTGGCCGGCGAGGATGCGCTGCAGGCCGGCGACGGTCGCGTCCTGGCCGGTGACCGGGATTTCTTCCGGACTGAGGCCAGCGCCTTTCAGCGCCGCGATCGCGCCGCCGCCGGTGTCGTCGTTGGCGGCGTAGATGCCGGCGAACCCGTCTTTGCCGAGGGCGGTGATCGCCTGCTGCGCCTCGCGCTGGGCGTTTTCCGCCGTCCAGCCGGGCGTGTCGTATTCCTTGGCGATCTCGACACCGGCTTCCTCGAACGCCTTCTGGGCGCCTTTCTTGAACAGCGCCGCATTGGGATCGGCCGGGTCGCCGTTGATCATGATGATCGGGCCTTTCGGGTTCCCGTCTTCTTTCAGTTTTTTCGCCAGCGTTTCACCCTGCAGTTCGCCGACCCGTTCGTTGTCGAAGGAGATGTAGGCGTCGATTTCGCTGTTTTCGATCAAGCGGTCGTAGCTGACGACCGGCACGCCCTGGGCGTTGGCCCGTTCGGCGATCGAGGCCGCCGATTTGGAGTCCATCGGGTCGAGGACGAGGACTTCGGCGCCTTTGGTCAGCGCGGCTTCGCCTTGGGACTGCTGTTTTTCAGCGTCCCCACCCGCGTTGAAGTAGATGACCTCGCAGTCGGGACACTGTTCTTCGACCGACCTTTCGAAATCCGGCCTGTCGTTGGTTTCGTAACGGGGCGTTTCGTTTTCAGGGAGCAGGAGGGCGATGGTCGCGCTGCCGCCGCCTCCCCCACCGCCACCGCCACCGGTGGTGTCGTCGTCGCCACCGCCGCAGCCGGCGACGAACAGACCTACCGCGAACAGTGCACAGCCGATGACAACGAGCCGTCGCAACAGCGCTGGATGAGACATACACCCTCCTCCTCAGGGATTGCCACCCCAGCTTCTACCCCGCTGCGGCTAATTCATTCCTACGCCGCGACCGGCTCGCGCCTGCGCGAGCGCCGTTTCGGCTTCGCCGGCGCGACCAGCTCGGCGAGAAAGCGACCGGTGTAGGAGCCGGCGACCGCGGCGACCTCCTCGGGGGTGCCGGTGGCGACGATCTCGCCGCCGTTTTCGCCGCCCTCGGGGCCAAGGTCGATGAGCCAGTCGGCGGTCTTGATCACGTCGAGGTTGTGCTCGATCACGACCACCGAGTTACCGGCGTCGACGAGGCGGCTGAGCACGTCGAGCAGGCGCTGGACGTCGGCGAAGTGCAGGCCCGTGGTGGGCTCGTCGAGGATGTAGAGGGTGTCGCCGGTGGCGACTTTGGAGAGCTCGGTGGCGAGCTTCACCCGCTGGGCCTCGCCGCCGGAGAGCGTCGTCGCCGGCTGGCCGAGGCGGATGTAGCCGAGGCCGACGTCGTTGAGGGTGCGCAGGCGGCGGGCGATCTTCGGCACGTTCTCGAAGAACCCGACCGCCTCCTCGACCGACATTTCCAGCACGTCGGCGATGCTCTTGCCCTTGAAGCGGACCTCGAGCGTCTCGCGGTTGTAGCGCTTGCCGTGGCACTGCTCGCAGGGGACGTAGACGTCGGGCAGGAAGTGCATCTCGATCTTGATCTGGCCGTCGCCCTTGCAGACCTCGCAGCGGCCGCCCTTGACGTTGAAGCTGAAGCGGCCGGGCTTGTAGCCGCGCGCCCGCGCCTCCTGGGTCTGGGTGAAGAGCTGGCGGATGTGGTCGAAGACGCCGGTGTAGGTGGCCGGGTTGGAGCGCGGCGTGCGGCCGATCGGCGACTGGTCGATGTTGATGATCTTGTCGATCTGGCTGAGCCCGTCGATGCCGTCGTGGGAGCCGGGGCGCAGCTTCGCCTGGTGGAGGCGGTTGGCGACCGCGTGATGGAGGGTCTCGTTGACCAGCGTCGACTTGCCGGAGCCCGAGACGCCGGTGACGCAGCAGAAGACCCCGAGCGGGACCATCACGTCGACGTCCTTGAGGTTGTGTTCGCGGGCGCCGCGGACGACCAGGGTGCCGGTCGGCTCGCGCCGCTCCTCCGGCACCTCGATCAGTTTCTTGCCGGAGAGGTACTGGCCGGTCAGCGAGCTCGGGTTCTTGGCGACTTCCTTCGGCGTCCCGGCGGCGATCACGTGCCCGCCGTGTTCGCCGGCTCCCGGGCCGAGGTCGACCAGGTGGTCGGCCGCCATCATCGTTCCCTCGTCGTGCTCGACGACGATCACCGTGTTGCCGAGGTCACGCAGGCGGTCGAGGGTGGCGATCAGCTTCTCGTTGTCGCGCTGGTGGAGCCCGATCGAGGGCTCGTCGAGCACGTACATCACCCCGACCAGGTGCGAGCCGATCTGGGTCGCGAGCCGGATCCGCTGCGCCTCGCCGCCGGAAAGCGTCCGGGCCGAGCGCGCCAGCGAGAGGTAGCCGATGCCGACGTTCTCGAGGAAGGACAACCGCTCGGTGATCTCGCGCACGATCAGGCGCGCGATCGCCCGCTCGGTCTCGGTCATCTCCAGGTCGCGGATCCACTCGGCGGCCGCGTGGGCGGAGAGGTCGCTGTACTCGGCGATGCTGAGGCCGCCGACCTTGACCGCGAGGCTCTCCGGCCGCAGTCGCGCGCCCTTGCAGGCGGGGCAGGGCTGCTCGGCCATGTAGCTCTCGATCCGCTCGCGGTTCGACTCCGAGTCGGTCTCTTCGTAGCGACGCTGCAGGTTGTTGACGATCCCCTCGAAGCGGACCTTGTAGGAGCGGCGGCGGCCGAAGCGGTTGGTGTAGCTGACGTGGTGGCGCTCGTCGCCGGTCCCGTAGAGGAAGATCTCCTTCTCCTCGTCGCTCAGCTGCGACCAGGGCTTGTCGGCGTCGACGTCGTAGGCCTCGGCGACCGAGGCGATCAGCCGCCGCCAATAGGCGCTGATGCCGCGGTTCCACGGCTGCAGAGCGCCCTCGGCCAGCGAGAGGGTCGGGTCGGGGACGACCAGCTCGGGGTCGATCACCCGCTGGAAGCCGAGCCCGTGGCAGCGGTCGCAGGCGCCATGGGGGGAGTTGAAGGAGAAGATCCGCGGCTCCAGCTCCGGGATCGAGGTGCCGCAGTTGAGGCAGGCGAACTGCTCGCTGAAGAGCAGCGTCTCCCCCTCCCCATCCCCGCTGACGATCTCGACTTCGATCAGCCCGGCGGCGAGGCCGGCCGCGGCTTCGACCGACTCCGAGAGCCGCCGCCGCAGCTCCGATTTCATCACCAGGCGGTCGACGACGATCGAGACGTCGTGTTTGTACTTCTTGTCGAGGGCGATCTCCTCGTCGAGGCGGCGCAGCTCGCCGTTGACCTTGGCCCGCGAGTAGCCCTCGAGCCGCATCTGGTCGAGCAATTTCCCGTACTCGCCTTTGCGGCCGCGGACGACCGGCGCCATCACCATGAATTTGGTCCCGTCCGCCAGCGTCATCAGCCGGTCGACGATCTGCTCCTGGG
>JALYWY010000287.1 GCA_030852475.1 Actinomycetota bacterium
TCCAGCTGCAGAAGTTCGACCCCTACATCAACGTCGACCCGGGGACGATGAGCCCGTTCCAGCACGGCGAGGTCTTCGTCACCGAGGACGGGGCGGAGACCGATCTCGATCTCGGCCACTACGAGCGCTTCACCGACGAGAACACCACGCGGGCCTCGAACGTCACCGCCGGCGCGGTCTACAACTCGGTGATCAAACGGGAGCGGCGCGGCGACTACCTCGGCGCCACGGTCCAGGTGATCCCGCACATCACCAACGAGATCAAGCAAAAAATCCTCATCGTCGCCGAGTCGCAGTCGGTCGACTTCGTGATCACCGAGATAGGCGGCACCGTCGGCGACATCGAGTCGCTGCCGTTTCTCGAGTCGATCCGCCAGCTCTACACCGACATCGGACCGAAGCGGGCGATGTTCATCCATCTGACGCTGGTCCCGTATGTCGGCCACGCGGGAGAACTGAAGACGAAGCCGACCCAGCACTCGGTCAACGAGCTGCGCCGGATCGGGATCCAGCCGCACGCGCTGGTCTGCCGCTCCGAAGGGCGGCTCGACCGCGAGATCCGCGGCAAGATCGCGCTCTTCGCCAGCCTTCCCGTCGACGCGGTGATCTCCGCCCACGACGTCGACAACATCTACAAGGTGCCGCTCGTCTTCCGCGCAGAAGGGGTCGACGACCTCGTCCTCGACCACTTCGGGATCGAGGCGCCCTCGCCCGACCTCTCGGAGTGGGAGGCGATGGTGCGGCGGGCCGATTCCGCCACCGGCGACGTCCGCATCGCCCTGGTCGGCAAGTACGTCCAGCTCGCCGACGCCTACAAGTCGGTGATCGAGGCGCTCGAGCACGGCGGCATCCACCACGGCGTCAACGTCGAGGTCGAGCTGGTCGACTCGGAGAACTTCGACCCGGAGAAGCTCGAGGGCTGCGACGGGATCCTGATCCCGGGCGGCTTCGGCGAGCGCGGGATCGAGGGCAAGGTCGAAGCGGCGCGGATCGCCCGCGAGAAATCGATTCCCTACCTGGGGATCTGCCTCGGGATGCAGATCGCGGTCGTCGAGTTCGCCCGCCACGTCGCCGGCATGGACGGGGCCAACTCGGCCGAGTTCGATCCCGAGACGCCGTTCCCGGTCGTCGACCTGCTGCCGGAGCAGAAGGAGGTCTCCGACATGGGCGGGACGATGCGCCTCGGCGCCGACCCGGTGAAATTGCACGAGGGCACGAAAGCGCGTGAGATCTTCGGAGAGGCCGTCATCTACAAGCGCCACCGTCACCGCTACGAGGTCAACAACCAGCTGCGGCGCCGGCTCGAGGACGAGGGCCTGGTCTGCGGCGGCACCTCGCCCGACGAGCGCCTGGTCGAGATGGTCGAGCTGCAGGACCACCCGTTCTTCGTAGCCTCGCAGTACCACCCCGAGTTCAACTCGCGGCCGAACCGGCCCGAGCCGCTGTTCCGCGAGTTCGTCGGCGCCGCTGCCCGCCAGGCCGGGGAACGTCCCGCCGACGGTGGCGAGCTCGAGGAGATCAAGATCGAGCAGTCCGAAGTTCGCTCGGGTTAGCCTTCGGGCCGTGAGCTCACGGCTGCACGAACGTTTCGTCCGCTACTGCGAGATCCGCAGCCCCACCGGGGAGGAGCGCGAGATCACCGACACGCTCGCCGCCGAGCTGCGGGCGATGGGCCTCGAGGTGGACGAAGACGACGCCGCCGAGGCGGCGCGGGCCGGCGCCGGGAACCTGCTCGCCCGCTCGCCGGGCGGCGGCGACGGGTGGCTGATGTTCTGCGCCCACGTCGACACCGTGCCCCACCGGGGCCGGGTGGAGGTGGTGAACGAGGACGGCGTCTTCCGCAGCCGCGGCGACACCATCCTCGGCGCCGACAACAAGGCGGCGGTAGCGGTATTCATGGAGCTGATCGCCCGGCACGTCGAACGGCCGGGTCCGGTGGGGATCGAGCTGGTGCTGACGGTGGCCGAGGAGCAGGGGCTGCGGGGCGCCAAAGCCTTCGATGCCTCGCAGCTGCGCTCGAGCGCCGGCTTCGTCCTCGACCACGCCGGCGCGATCGGTGAGGTGATCGTCTCGACCCCGACCCAGCAGAAGATCCTCGCCGACTTCATCGGCGTCGAGGCGCACGCGGGAATCCAGCCCGAGGACGGCAGCAGCGCGATCGCCGCCGCGGCGGCGGCGATCAACCGGATGGAGCTCGGCCGGCTCGACGAGGGGACGACGGCCAACGTGGGTCTGATCTCCGGCGGCACCTCGGGGAACGTCGTGCCGGGCCACTGCGCGATCCACGCCGAGGCACGGAGCCTCGAGACCGAGCGGGCCGCCGAGGTGGCAGGGAAGATCGCCGACGCCTGCGCCTGGGGCGCCAGCGAGCACGGCTGCGACGTCGACGTGCGGATCGAAGAGCTCTTCCGCGGTTACGAGGTTCCGAAGGACTCGGCGGCGCTGGGGCTGGCGGAGGATGGGCTCCGCGCGTCCGGGCTGGAGCCGCAGCGGGTCGCGATCGGCGGCGGCAGCGACGCCAACGTCTTCCGCCGCGACGGCTTCGACAGCCTCCTGCTCTCCAACGGCACCGCCGCCGTCCACACCTCCGACGAGATGGTCCCCACCCGCAGCCTCGACAAGATGCTCGAGGTCTGCGAAGCCATCCTGGCGGCGGCCGCTGCGCCCGCGGCGGCACCGGAGTGAGCGGCCGCCTGAAGCTGAGGCGGGGCGTCGTCGTCTCCGCGGACCCGCTGCTGGTCGACGTCGACGGCCAGCGCCGGCCGGCCTGGGCGGACGAGGCCCTGCTGGGGGAGATGCGCGAGGGCGACGAGGTGGTCGTCAACGTCGCCGCCCTCGATCTCGACCTGGGCTCGGGGGGCTTCGACGTCGTCCACGTCAACCTGACCCGCGGGCTCCAGGGCGGAATCGAGGGTGACGCCCACGTGATGAAGCTGAACTACACCTCGCTCCAGCACCCGGTCGAGCCGGTGGAGGGAGGGTCCAGAAGCGCACCGCTGCCGGTTCTCGTCCTGCCCCTGCACGGCCACCTCGCGCCTGCGGCCTGGGCAACGGCGCAGGCGCAGCCGGGCTTGCGGGTCGGCTACGTCCAGACGGCCGGCGGCGCGTTGCCGGGCTCGCTGTCGCGGGACGTCAAGCAGCTGCGCGAGCGCGGCCTGCTCGCCGGCCACATCACCGCCGCTCCCACTTACGGCGGCGAGTACGAGGCGCTGAGCGCCGTCGGCGCGATCGACGCCGCTTCCAAGCTGGGCTGGGACGCGGCCCTCATCGGTCCGGGCCCCGGCATCATCGGCTCCGACACCGCCTACGGCCACGGCGGCATGACCGCTCTCGACAGCGCCCACGCCGCCCTGTCCCTGCGCTGCCCGACGATCGTCTCCCCGCGCCTCTCCTCCTCGGACCCCCGCGACCGCCACCGCGGCCTCAGCCACCACACCCGCACCGTCCTCGAGCTTCTTCTGGCACCGGTGAATATCGCGGTCCCGGACAACGAGCCCTCCATCGCACAGGCGCTCGACCACTTCGAACACCGCCTCCACCTCGCTCCCACTGACCTGAACGGCTACGCCGCCTCGAACCTCCCCACGAAAACCATGGGCCGGTCTCTCGACCAGGACCCACTTTTCTTCTCCGCTCCTCTCGCCGCGGGAACGATCCTCGCGCGGGTGGCACGGTAGGGGGGACCATCCCCGAGGGGTCCTCGGGGATGGTGGGTCCCC